>DJRI01000005.1 GCA_002440045.1 Ruminococcaceae bacterium UBA6364
TTAATTCATAGCAAAAAGCAATTATTTATCCTTTTTCCTGCTTTTTTGCGGTCTGGACTTTTTTTACAGCCTCTTTTTTGTTTTTACTGTTTGAAAAGCAATTATATTGACAATATCACGGTATCGTGATACAATGTAAAAAAAGCGGAGGTTTTAATATGCCTGTTCTATCGAGATTTTATGGAATTGTTATCAGAATGTATTTTTTGCAAAGCGAACACAACCCACCGCATATTCACGCCATTTACAATGATGATGTTGCGGCAATTGACTTTATGACAGGCGCTGTGCTTGAAGGATATTTACCGCCTAAAGCGCTTGCAATGGTTAGAGAATGGATTGATTTGCACAAAAGTGAATTAAAAGAAATTTGGGAAACGCAAAGTTTCAAAAGCATTCTGCCGCTTGAATAGGGGGTGCGCTATGTTTCATAAAGTAAAAGCAGTTTCGGCTATGCCCGATTACAAATTGAGCGTTCAATTTTGCGAGGGAGTTACGAAAATTTTCGATGTAAAACCGTTGTTTGAGCGTTTACCGGTTTTTGCCGCTTTACAAAACGAAGAGCTTTTTTTCGGCGTAACAGTTGATGCAGGCGGTTACGGCGTAATATGGAATGACGAACTTGACCTGTCCTGCGATGAGCTTTGGGAAAACGGCGTTAAGGTCAACACACCGTTTGACGGGCTTATGTCATTCAGCGACGCCACAAGACTTTGGGGGCTGAACGAAAGCACTTTGCGTAAAGCCGTGACTTACGGAAAGCTTGTTAACGGAGTTGATGTATGCAAATTCGGCAAGCAATGGGTGGTTTCTGCAGAAGCTATGAAACGTGAATACGGAACAGCTGCAAATCAGAACTCAATATAAATTCTACTCAATAATAAAAACATAAAAAGCAAGGAAAAATAACTATGTATAAGCTTATTAAAACAGAGGGCACAGCTCGGCGCGGAGAGTTTCACACCGTTAAAGGCGTGGTGCAGACGCCCGCGTTTCAAAATGTCGCCACATGCGGCGCTATAAAAGGCGCTGTTTCGGCGTATGACCTTAAAGATATTAAATGCCAGGTTCAGCTTTGCAACACTTATCATCTTCATGTAAGACCCGGCGACGAGCTTGTTAAAGAGCTTGGCGGTCTTAACGAATTTACCAGCTGGGACGGTCCTATTTTAACGGACAGCGGCGGTTTTCAGGTTTTTTCTTTGGCAAAGCTTCGCAATATTAAAGAAGAGGGCGTAACCTTTGCCTCACACGTTGACGGCAGAAAGATTTTTTTAAGCCCCGAAAGAAGTATGCAGATTCAGTCAAACCTCGCTTCAACTATAGCAATGGCGTTTGACGAATGCGTCGAAAACCCCGCAACATATGAATATGCAAAAGCCTCTGCCGAAAGAACCGTTCGCTGGCTCAAACGGTGCAAAGAAGAGATGGAGCGTTTAAATTCGCTTTATGACACGCTTAACAAAAAACAGATGCTTTTCGGCATAAATCAGGGCTGCACATTTGACGATTTAAGAATAGAGCATATGCGTGAAATTGCAAAGCTTGACCTTGACGGATATGCAATCGGCGGTCTTGCCGTGGGCGAGCCGAAAGAGGATATGTACAGAATTATTTCGGCGGTTGAGCCGTATGCGCCAAAAAACAAAATCAGGTATTTAATGGGGGTAGGCACGCCCGGCAATATTCTTGAAGCCGTCAGCCGCGGCGTTGACCTTTTTGACTGCGTTATGCCGAGCCGCAACGCGCGCCACGGCCATCTTTTCCCCTGGAACGGCATAATCAACATCAACAACGCAAAATATGAAAAGGACGACACGCCGATAGACCCGCTTTGCGACTGCCCGACCTGCCGCCGCCATTCAAAGGCATATATAAGGCATCTTTTCAAGGCTAAAGAAATGCTTGCCATGCGCCTTTCGGTTATGCATAATCTCTATTTTTACAATTCTCTTATGGAAAGAATACGCACAGAGCTTGATAACGGCACTTTTTCAAGCTTTAAAGAGAAATATACAGACCTTCTTGATACACGTATTTAGTTAAAAAGAAAAATATTTACAAAAAAGGGCTTGTATAATCTGCCGCGTCAAGTTATAATATAGCGGTACGTTAATATTGGAGGAAATTTATGAACACTTATTTTACACTCTTTAATCTCTTTGGCAGTTCTTCCGCTTCCGGCGCAAGCGGGCAGAAATCATCTTCAGCTATGTCATTAATTATGATAGTCGGTCTTTTTGCTCTTATGTATTTCTTCATGATTCGTCCTCAGAAGAAAAAACAAAAAGAAGAGCAGAATATGCGCGACTCCATTCAAATCGGCGATGAAATCACCACCATCGGCGGCATTATGGGCAGAGTTGTTACCGTTAAAGACGACAGCATTGTTCTTGAAACAGGCGCAGGTGCCGAAAGAACAAAAATGAAATTCCAGCGTTGGGCAATTCAGACAAACGAAACAGCCAACGCCCGTATGGAAGAAGAAAAGAAAGCAGCCGAAGAAGCCAAAAAGAAAAAGAGCGAGCAGGATGCTATCGACGCCGCTGTTAACGGCAAATCTCCCAGAAAGACAAAAAGAGTTAAAAACAAAGGCACTGTTGAAGAGCTCAGAGCAGAAGAAACTTCTGAAAAAGCTGAAGCCGAAGCTACTGCAGAAGCCGATTCGGATAAAGAATAATAACATATTTAAAACACCCTCCGCATATCTTGTACAAGAAGATGTGCGGAGGTTTTTTTATGCATATTTCGTTTACAAAAAACAGCTCGAAAACAAAACCAAAAGATAAAAACGGAATAAAGGGTGACATTAAGCGCTTTTTGCCGGGCGTAATCGCCGGAGTTATACTGACAATTGCGGCGCTTTTGGCTATGTCTTATCTTTACTTAAAGCTAAACAGACCCGATAAAATTCTTTTTTACGCCGTTTATGTTCTCATTGCGTTAGCCGCATTTTTAGGCGGTTACATCTGCCAAAAACGCGTAAAGGGCAGGGGAATAACAGTCGGAGCGATATGCGCCGTTCCGCTGACAGTTTTAACTGCGATTTTTATTTTTGCACTCGGCGGCGAAAAAACAGCGGCAATGTTTTTAATTGTTCCGTTAATTCAGCTGATTGCTTCTTCTTTGGGCGGAATAACCGCCGCAAATCAAAAAAAGAGATATTAAGGTGAGCGAAATGTTGAAAAAAACAATTGTTTTTAAAAAGAAAAATATTACACTTCCAAAGTTTCAATACAAAACCGTTGTACTTTTCACACTGTTTTTCTGCGGTGCCGTCATCGGCTGTATCACGATTACAAAAGGGGACGAAAGCTTCTTAAAAATGCCCGAAAGCCTTTTAAAATCTTATCTTACGGCAAAAAGCGATATTGGATTTTTAAAAGATTTTTGCAATTTGCTCGTTATATTTCTTTCGTTTCCGCTACTTGTGTTTTTACTCGGGTTTTGCGCCGTCGGAACGCCGCTTATATACTTTGCGCCTTGCTTTTTCGGCGTTTTTTCAGGTGCGGCGGCGGCACTTATTATGAAATGCTACGGCTCTGCGGGAACGGGCTTTGCCGCTCTTGCAATAATTCCCGGCACGGCGCTTGCCGCGGCTTCGCTTGTTAAATGCTGCACGGTGGCGTCGGGAATGTCTTTAAATCTTATAAGCCTTCTTTCGGGAAACACAAAAATTGAGGACGGCAAGCTTATTAACAGATATTTAAAAGAATACGCCGTTCAGATTATACCGTCTATATTGGCGGCAATAGTTAACGCAGGCTCATTCAAGCTCTTTGGCGGGCTTTTTGACTTCATCTGATTCTTCTTGTGTATTCTCGTTAACTCCTTCAAAATCGGGTCTGTGCGGCGCTTTTACATGGCTTAAAGGGTTTGCCTGCGCCGCTTTTTTCAACTGCTCATCGACAATGTGGGTATAAATCTGCGTTGTATTCAGGTTTTCGTGACCTAAAATCTCTTTAATTGCAAGAACGTCAACATCGCCGTATTGGTACATAAGTGTTGCGGCAGTGTGACGTAATTTATGCGTCGAAAGGTCTCTGTCGCCGAGCCCCGCTTTTTCAAGTGTATTTTTAACGATGCACTGAATGGTTTTGGGGCTTATTCTTTTTTTGTTGCGGCTTATAAAAAGCGCGTTTTTATCTTTAACGCCGTCTACCGGGCGAACGGGGAGATAGGCGTTAATTGCGTCAACACAGGCGTCGTTTAAGTATATCGTACGTTCTTTATTTCCTTTGCCGGTAACAACAAGCGTGTTATTTGTTCTTATATCCGAAATATTGAGCGAAACAAGCTCCGAAAGGCGCATTCCGCAGTTTAAAAACAGTGTTATAATGCAATAATCGCGCTCGCGGTTTTTGCCGTCAACAGCTTTGAGCAAAGAAAGGCTCTCTTCAAGAGTCAAATATTTCGGCAAAGACTTTTTAATTTGCGGCGAGTCAAGCTCCTGAAGCGGATTTTCTTTAAAAATGCCTTTTTGAACGGTAAGAAATTTATAAAACATCCTAAGGCTTGCAACTTTTCTTGCGCGCGTGCGTTCGTTGTTGTCGCGCTGATTTTTGCAATATGCAAGATATTTATAAGCGTCGTTTAGCGTAACGTTTGAAATAAGACTTTCGGTAACGTCTTTAACATCTATTTTTTCAAAAGGCGTATATTTATCTTCAAGACCGTTTTCAATTTTTAAAAACCTGAAAAAAGTGAGTAAATCGTTAGCATACTCGGTAATTGTAAGGTCAGAGCGGTTTTTTATAACGCTGTAGTAATTTAAAAAATCAACTGCAATCGGCGGCAACATTTCAAATAATTCTTCCTGTTTCAATAAAAACACATCCTGACTTAATAATTTGCCGCAAAACACCGCCCATAAAACCGTGAAAACGAGTGACGGCTAAGAGCGAGAACCTGATTTTTTTATCAAAATCGGTAACAGGGTAATTATATCACGCCTTTTAAAAAATTGCAATAATTATACAAAATAAAAATTTTGTATAATTCGGGTGAGTGAAAAATAAAAACTATACGCTTAAAGAGCGTTTAGAGCTCATCAAGCGCATAGCCGAAACTCGATACTTTTATTATATACCGATTATGATTTCTTGCAATAGAAAATACGGTTTTAAATTTATTTTTCTTTATATTTTTTCATACAAATAAGTATTGCCGTTGTAACGATAATCATAGTAGCCGCATAGCCGAGCTTTGCGACGCCGTTTTTTTCAGGGTTTTTCATACGATAACATCCTTTATAAAAAATTTTTCTTTTCAGAGTTTTTTCTGCAGCCGATAGGTTTAATTTAAATAAACGCTTATAACTGTTCGGTCAGCAGAATTGCGCCGCCGATGTCGCTTAAACGCCGCGACGCGTCAAACACGGGTTCCACGCGGTATTTTTTAAGAAAACCCGTAATTTCTTTAAAATTCTTATGCTCTTGCAAATTGCCGTCAAAATACATAAGATTTTCTGAAATTTTGAAAGAAGCACCGCCGATAAAACCGCAGTGAGTGTCGCTTAAATATATATTGCCCTTTTCGATTTCCAAAACGTCCATTTGTGAATTTTTTAACAAACTCGCTATACCCTCGTCATCACAAATGACGGCATTTTCGCTGACAACGCAAACGGAACATTTTGTATAGCCTTGATTTACATTGATTTTTTCGGCATTTTCGGGCAAAAAAGCAGTATTTGAGATATTTGTACGCTTAAAATTGCCGTATATTTTGCCTTTTAAAATCAATTTATTCAAAATTGTGTCGTTTGGATAAGGTGAGCCTATCCCCTTTTGCAGAATAACATTTGCGCCGCATTCTGTCAAGTGCTCGGCAAGAATTTTCTGCCCGGCGTCCAAAACGAAGTTGTTTTCGCCCAAGTGCAGCATCAGCACATCGGCGTGGCAGTTTATTTCGCTGTCAAGGTGCGCATTTTCAAAAAGTGTGAGCGTTTTTATCCCGAGAGCGTTAAGAAATTCGGCGGTTTTCTTGTATTTTTCGCCGATTACAAGCGTTGTAACGCGGCTTTTCGGCAAATGAGGGCTTTTTAAAAAGCGTTCCATAGGCTTTAACCGGCGGCCACTTCAAAAGCTTCACGGATATTTCTTACACCGATAACCTCTATATCCGAAAAACAGGATTTGTCGAGTTTTTTAATGTTTTGGCGCGGTATTATACATCTTTTAAAACCGAGCCTTGCACATTCTCTTATGCGCTGTTCGCAATTTGTAACCGTTCTTATTTCACCTGCAAGACCTATTTCGCCGAAAGCGATTGTGGCGCTGTCTATAACGCTGTCTTTAAGGCTTGAAACGAGCGAAAGCGCAACAGCAAGGTCACAGGCGGGCTCATCTGCACGCAATCCGCCGACGATATTAATGTAGCAGTCCATATTGCCGAAGAAATAACCGGCTCTTTTTTCAAGAATGGCTATCAACATCGCCATTCTGTTATAATCAAAGCCTGTTGCCATTCTGCGCGGATTGCCGAAGCCCGAAGCGGTTGCAAGACCCTGAATTTCGGCAAGAATCGGGCGCGAGCCTTCTATAAGACACGTTACGCATGTGCCCGAAACATTTATCGGCCGCCCCGAAATCATGGCAAGCGACGGACTTTCAATTTCAACAAGGCCTTTTCCCGTCATTTCAAATACGCCTATTTCGTTTGTTGAGCCGAAGCGGTTTTTAACCGCGCGAAGAATACGATAAGAGA
>DJRI01000108.1 GCA_002440045.1 Ruminococcaceae bacterium UBA6364
AACAAATGGGGTGCAGTTCATCGCAGATGCCGGCGCGGGCGTTTGTTTGCGTTTTTCATTTTAAAAAAACACTCATGATTTTTTGCGGGAAAACGCCGCGTCAGCGCACCCGAAAACGAGCGGCTTGTCGGGCGAAAAATGCCGGTACCCGGAAAAACCTTTGGCACATTTTACTCCTGCCCTTTGAGTGCTTCCACCATGTCGATCTTTTTGTTCTTCCGCGCCACCATCAAGCTGACGAGAAGCGACATTCCGACTGTCAGGAGAACAGTGAAAATATAGGACGACGCCATAATGGACATTTTCATTTCATATTCCGAAGCAAGGGTCTTAAGCAAATACGAAAGAGTGAGCGCACCGAGCGGGATGCCGATCAGAATCCCGATGACCGAGAGTGCAAGGTTCTGACCGAAAAGCAGCCTGCCGATCTTCTTGTCGCGGAAACCGACCACCTTCAGCGTTGCCATTTCACGGTAACGCTCGGTATAGCTCATAACGCCGAGGTTATAAAGGACTACGGAGCCGAGTACCAAAGCACCCGCGATAAGAAGCAAAATCATCGAATCCATTATATCTGTAAAGGTGTCGAAGGAATCAATAATTGCCTGTTTTGACTGAACGCTTTTTATCGCCTTATCGGACGAAATTTCGGCCTTTTGTGAGCTTGTGTAAACCGAATCTACAGTGTAGTCAATTCCGAGAGACTTTGCATAGCTTTCGGAAATTACGATATTTTCCGTTACACTGCGTATAATGCCCGCGATTTTTAAAGTGTAGCTTTTATTTGTTCCGTAGGGGCTTATTTTAAGCGTATCACCGGGGTTTAAAGAAAATTCGTCGGCAATTCTCATACATACATACGCCCCGTCTGAAGAAAGCACGGTATAAGAATTATCTTTACTCGGAAAGCGCACTCTGTCGTGCGTAATATCGTAAATATCAAGCGAATACGCTTTTTCTTCTGCCTGAACGCTTACAGAAGCGCTTGCGTCGCCGTTATATTTGTCTTTTATATAAAGGCGTTCTTTTTCTGTGGCGTCTTCTGAAAGATATATTCTTGATGCATAATTTGTTGCGTCGTCATAATACATACTGAGAAATGCGTCCATCGTGTCGCTCATACCGAGTGAAGCGATTATAAGTATCATACTTCCGATTATGCCGATAAGGCTCATTGCGGTGCGCGATTTGTGGCGCATTATGTCGCGCATATTCCAGCGCACGCCGAACGGAAGCTTGTGAAAAAGCTTTGTTTTTTCAATAAGCATCGGCTTAACCTTTTTCGGCGTATAAGGTCTTAATGCGTCTGCGGCGGTGCCCTTGAGCATATCGGCGGTTGAAATAAAGCCGATTACCGTAAGAAGCGCAACAATGCCGAGCGTCGTTAAAATGCAGAACAGCGGCAGGCGAAGCTTCCATTCGGGCAAGTCAAGGTAAGTGCCCATGGTGCCGTTGGGGTTCATAATATAAAACGCCACAAGATACCCAAGCCCCGTGCCCAAAACGGCGCCTACAACGCCGATAAACAGCGCGTATGATGTGTAGTGAAGCTTGATTCTTGAGTCCTTAAAGCCGAGCGCTTTAAGAGTGCCTATCTGCGTTTTTTCTTTTGCAGTGAGGCGGTGCATTGTCGTTACCATTGTAAGCACGGCAATAAGAAGGAATATAACGGGAAGCACACTGCCCATGGTCTTGCCCTCTTGCGATTCGCCTTTTGCCTGCGAGTAAGAGAGCGTCTCATCCTTTGAAAGAATAAGGCTTGTGTTTTTTAAAATCTTGTCCGCTTCTTCGGTAAACGCCTTTTTATCGGCGTCTGAAATGACGTTTATTTGAGGATAATAATCTGTTCCGATGCATTTTTCATACATCTTCGGCGAAATGAAAGCAAAGCCGTGTGAGGTGTAGTCGGGCATAAGCTGTGTTTCGTCGCGGACGCAAATCATATATTCGCCCGATTTTATAAGTCCCTTTACTTTACCTTTAAGCTCAATGTTTTTATAAAGAAACGTAAGTGTGTCGCCGAGCTTTATATTGTTTGCGGTGGCGTATTTGTCGGAAAGCCAAATGCCGTCTTTTGAATCGGGGTCATAGCTGTCGCCGTCTGTGACGATGAATCCCGAAACCTTTTCGTTTGTGGTAACGCTGAGCGCGGCGCTGTCGCCGTCATATTCTTTAATATCGGCGGTAACCGAAACATAGCGCGCGGCGTCTTTCACAAGGCTTGAATCGGCTATTTTTTTAAGGTCGTCTTCTTTAAAGCCTTTTTCAAGGACTATGCGATAGTCGGCATAACCCGTCTCTTTAAAAAAGCCTTGCATATTCTCTTCAATGCTTACCCATTCCATATTAAAGCCGACAAAAACGCCGATGCCGAGGGTAATCATTATTATCATTGAAATGAACTGAGCTTTATATAATTTGAAGGTTCTGAGGAGTTTTCTGAAAAGCATTTTTACTCCTCCTTACCACTCTATTTCGTCGGCGCTTGCGGGGGATGGCTGGTCCTCGGCAGAAACAATTTTGCCGTTTTTAACGCGTATTACGGTGTCAGCCATTTTAGCGATGTTCTGGTTATGCGTTACTATTACAATGGTTTTGCCGTATTCGCGCGCCATTTTTAAAAGAAGCTTTAAAACAAGCACGCCGGTTTCGGAGTCAAGCGCACCGGTCGGCTCGTCGCAAAGCAGAATTTTCGGATTTTTTGCAAGCGCGCGTGCAATCGAAACACGCTGCTGCTCGCCGCCTGAAAGCTCTGAGGGGAAGTTTTTTAAGTGGTCCGACAGACCGACTTCTTCTATCATTTTTGTTGCCGAAAGCGAGTTTTTTGAAATTTCTTTTACAAGAGAAACGTTTTCGTGCACGGTGAGCGTCGGAACGAGGTTGTAAAACTGAAAAACAAATCCGACCTTCTCTGCACGGTATTCGGAAAGCTCGTTGTTTGAAAGCGTTGAAATGTCTTTGCCTTCAACAAAAATCTTTCCGCTTGTGGGGCTGTCAAGCCCGCCCAAAAGGTTTAAAAGAGTGCTTTTTCCCGCGCCGCTCGGGCCGAGAATAACTATAAATTTTCCCTCGTCAAGCGAAAGATTAACGCCGTCAAGGGCTTTAAGCTCGTGGTCGCCGCTGTGATAAACGCGGCTTACGTCTTTAAATTCAACAATTGCCATAAGGCATCCTCCTTGCAAAACCCGGCTGTAAAACAGCCTGTGTCAGCCTTTTTGTTGTTTTATTTCAGTTGAGCGCTTCAAGATAATCGGGGGGCAGTACCGCAAGAAGCGAGCACACGGCAAGCTCTTTGTCATACACCCCGGGGAAAGCCTTGGTTAAATGCTCTTTTACAGTGCCGTAAAGCCTTTTATACTGCTCGGCAAGCGCATTGCCGTATTCTGTAAAAAAACATGCGCCGTAAGAGGATTTGCTGATAATCCCCATTTTTATAAAGCTGTTCATCATATTGTGAACACTCGGTTTTGATTTGCCGAGGGCGTTTGCAATGTCAACACAGCGCACACCGCCCTTGTTGTTTTCAAGACCCTTCATAACAAGCAGATAGCGTATGTTAGAAGCGGTCAATTCGCACTGTATAGCCATATGTCTGTTAATCCTTTTTCGTATAAAATTGCGTGGGGGCTGTAAAAACATTTTTTACAGCCCCCGCTTGGATTATTTCTTAGAGTGGCAGGAGCCTGCCATTGCACAGTGTGCACAGTTGCATCCGCAGGAGGACTTGCCTTTTTTCCTATCCTTTACAAGCTTTGCGATTATCGCCGCAACGATTGCCAAAAGCACTATACATATAACGATTGTTGCAATATTTTGAGATATCCAACTTAACATTAAGACCGACTCCTTTCAAAAAGTTTTAATATGTTTTACTTTGAAACTTTAACCTTTTCGGTAAGCTTTGTTGCTTCTTTGTAGGGACGAACGAGTAAGTAAATCATACCTGCAAGAAGCGCAACAGCAACAATTACACCGAAAACGTTTGCGTTGCCTGTGAAGAGGTTGCCGAACTGGTTTATCATAAGAGCGATTATATATGCGAAGCCGCACTGATAACCGATTGCAAACCAAGTCCATTTTGCGCTGTTCATTTCACGCTTGATAGCGCCGATAGCTGCAAAGCAAGGAGCGCAAAGAAGGTTGAATACAAGGAACGAATAAGCGCTTACGCCTGTGAATACGCTGTGAAGCGTCTCATAAACGTTGCCCTCTGCACCGTAAAGAATGCCCATTGTGCCGACGATGTTTTCTTTAGCAACAAGGCCTGTGATAGAAGCAACGGCAGCCTGCCAATCGCCCCAGCCGAGAGGCTTGAATATCCATGCGATTGCATTACCGATTACTGCAAGAATCGACTTGTCGATTTCGCTTTCGTCGAGCATACGGAACGAGCCGTCAACAACGCCGAAGTATGTGGTGAACCAAACGAATATTGTGGAAAGAAGGATTATTGTACCTGCCTTCTTAATGAAGGACCAGCCGCGCTCCCATGTTGAACGAAGAACGTTTTTAACAGTGGGCCAGTGATATGCGGGAAGCTCCATAACGAACGGTGCGGGGTCGCCCGAGAACATCTTTGTCTTTTTAAGAATAATGCCCGAAACGATTATCGCAGCCATTCCGATGAAGTAAGCTGATGTAGCAACGAGTGCCGAGCCGTTGAAGATAGCGCCCGCTATCATCGCAATGAACGGAACCTTTGCGCCGCAGGGAATGAACGTTGTCGTCATGATTGTCATACGGCGGTCTCTTTCGTTTTCGATAGTACGCGAAGCCATGATTCCGGGAACGCCGCAGCCTGTGCCGATAAGCATGGGGATGAACGATTTACCGGAAAGACCGAACTTACGGAATACACGGTCGAGAACGAATGCGATACGCGACATATAACCGCAAGCCTCAAGGAATGCGAGAAGGAAGAACAGAACGAGCATCTGAGGAACGAATCCGAGAACTGCGCCGACGCCTGCGACGATACCGTCGTTGATAAGGCCCGAAAGCCAATCGGCTGCGCCTGCTTTTTCAAGACCGTTGCCTACAAGTACCGGAACACCGGGAACCCAAACGCCGAAGTCTGCGGGGTCAGGCTCTGCAAAAGCCGTCTCGGCGTCTTTTGAGAATTTATCTTCAAAATACTTAACAGCGTCAAGATATGTCATTCCGACGGTTCCCTCTTCTTCAGCCTTTGAAAGGTTTTTGGGGATTTCGGAATAATAAGCCGTGAACGTGTTGACTGCGAGGGTTTCTTCGTCTTCTACGTCAACGGTAGCTGTTTTTTCGCTTGTTGTGAAAGCTTTGATTTCATTAAGAGCTTCTGCGGCGTCAAGGTCTTCTGCACTGAGGTCAAGGTCGGGCAAGAAGGCGTTTATTGCCTCGGAAGCAGCCGTGTAATTGTCGGCTTCTTCGGTATAAGCTTTTGTGCCTATTCCGAAAAGATGCCAGCCGTCGCCGAAAACGCCGTCGTTAGCCCAATCGGTTGCGGCAGAGCCGACCGTTACCATTGATATGTAGTAAACAAGGAACATTACAACAACGAATATCGGAAGTCCGAGCCAACGGTTTGTAACAATCTTATCGATTTTATCGGAGGTTGAAAGTCCGCCGTTCTGTTTTTTCTTGTAGCAGGCTTTGATAACAGAGCCGATATAAACGTATCTTTCGTTTGTGATGATTGATTCGGAGTCGTCGTCAAGCTCTTTTTCGGCGGCTTTAATGTCGCTTTCGATGTGCTCAAGAACGGCTTTGTCAAGATTGAGCGAAGAAAGAACCTTGTCGTCGCGCTCAAAAATCTTGATTGCGTACCAACGCTGCTGCTCTTCGGGAAGGCCGTGAACCGCAGCTTCTTCGATGTGAGCGATAGCGTGCTCAACCGAGCCCGAGAACGTGTGCTGAGGAATTGTTTTGCCGTTTTTGGCGGCGTCGATTGCGGCTTCTGCCGCTTCCTGAACGCCTGTGCCTTTAAGAGCCGAAATCTCGACTACTTTGCAGCCAAGCTGACGTGAAAGCTCGGCGGTGTTGATTTTGTCGCCGTTTTTCTTTACAACGTCCATCATATTGATTGCGATAACAACCGGAATACCGAGCTCTGTAAGCTGAGTTGTAAGATAAAGGTTTCTTTCAAGGTTTGTACCGTCTATGATGTTAAGAATTGCGTCGGGGCGTTCGCTTATAAGGTAATTTCTCGCAACAACCTCTTCAAGGGTGTAGGGTGAAAGAGAATAGATACCGGGAAGGTCGGTGACGATAACGCCGTCGTGCTTTTTAAGCTTGCCTTCTTTCTTTTCAACCGTAACGCCGGGCCAGTTTCCGACGAACTGGTTTGAACCGGTAAGCGCGTTGAACAATGTGGTTTTACCGCTGTTCGGGTTGCCCGCAAGGGCAATGCGAATATCCATAATTAATCTCCTTTCGATGTGTTCGGGTTAGCAGAAACTAACCGCAAGACGTAAATTTAATTACTCTACTTCAATCATTTCGGAATCGGCTTTTCTTAAAGAAAGCTCGTATCCGCGAACGGTAACCTCAACCGGGTCGCCCAGGGGCGCTACTTTGCGGACGTAAACGCTGACGCCCTTTGTAATGCCCATATCCATAATGCGGCGCTTAACGGCGCCTTCGCCGTGGAGCTTGACAACCTTTACGGTCTCGCCGACTTTTGCTTCTTTGAGTGTTTTCATTAAAGTATCCTCCTTTATTAATTCAAATTCAGATATATTATATCAAGGTGCATATTCTGCACACATCATACCGTAACCGCGGGCGGTTCAGACCATAATTTTGCGCGCCATTTCTTCGCTTATCGCAACGCGCGATTCCTTGACGTTTACAATAACGTTGCCGCCGAGGGTGTTTACTATGGTTACTGTTGAACCGACTACAAATCCGAGATTTTCAAGGTGCTGTTTAACTTCGGGAGAGCCGCCTATGCGTTTTATGGTGTTTTGCTCGCCCACGCCTGCAAGACTTAACGGCATCATTTTCATCAGACCTTTCACGATTTGGTTAGCAAAAGCTAACCTCAAAGCTTTTATATTGGTTAGCACCCGCTAACCAACTGTAATAATACAACGCTTTTGCGTGTATGTCAAGAAAAAATATCAAAAAAATGAGCAAAAACGACAAGTTTGTCAGGAATTATAATTAGTTAGTTTGTGCTAACTGATAATTTGTGGAAAATGTACATTTCGATAAAAAACAGCGGCGAAAACAAAAAAAGACCGCAAAAATCCCGAGCGGGGATTTTGCGGTCTCAATGTAATTTTTATTGGTCGGCGTTTTCAAACATATCGGCAAGCTTCTTTGCGGCGCGTGCCATATTCTGTATCCCCGAAAACGCCGTCTCGGGGGTGAAGGTGCTGAGATATGTATCGGCTTCAAGCGTGAAATAGCCGTCGTAGCCGATTTTTTTGAGCGCGTTTGTCACCTTTTCAAAGTCAATGTCCATAGTAAAAGGCAAAGCGTGCGAATCGTGATGACGGTCGTTGTCGTGAAGATGAAGCGCTTTAAGGCGCTTTCCGAGCGCTAAAATCATCTTTTCGGCGCTTGTGTTAAGCCCGCGCATTTCGGCGTGGCCTATGTCAAGGCAGGCGACAAGATACGGGTCGTCTACTGCGTCAAGATGTGCGTTAAAGCTTTTTTCGTCGGAGCATGCGGCGGGTGAGGCTTCGTCGCGTTCGCCGTTCCAGTTCCACATATTTTCGGTTGCAATCTTAACGCCGCAATCCTTTGCAAACGGCAAAAGGTCAAAAAACATTTCGGCATTCTCTTCGGGCGACAGGCTGTTGTCGGGGTGAATTATGCAATATTCGCCGCCCGCTTCTGCGGTGCATTCAATCGCGCGGAAAAGATACGGGCGCATAGGCTTGCCACACGTCGGAAACGGCGCGTGCGACTGATTGCAGGTTATGCCGCAGTTTTCGCCGATGCTTTTAAGACGCCTTGCAAACGCAAGATAATCGCTTTTAAATAGGGGATGGTCAGACTCTGTTATGCCGTCGCGGTTTTTATTGTAGCGCGCCATTTCAAACATTGAAAAATCCCATGCGTCAAAGCCCGCTTTTGCTATATATTCAACTGCCTTTTCTTCGCCGATAAGGTTTGCCGCCGAAGCGATTTCGGTTGATATTTTCATAAAAATCACCCTTGATTATTTATTGAGTATTTCGGTAAATTCAGCGCCCGTGATAGTCTCTTTTTCATAAAGGAATGTTGAAAGCTCGTCAAGCTTTGCGCGGTTTTCCTTTAAAAGATTAATTGCTTTTTCGTGCTGTTTTTTAACAAGCTCGACAACCTTTTTGTCAATCTCTTTTTGCGTTTCTGCCGAGCACGAAAGCGATGTGTCGCCGCCGAGGTATTGGTTGGTAACAGTTTCCATGGCGACCATTCCGAATTCGTCGCTCATGCCGTAGCGCGTTATCATGGCTCTTGCAAGCTTTGTTGCCTGTTCTATATCGTTTGAAGCGCCCGTTGTGATTTCGCCGAAAACAACCTCTTCGGCGGCTCTGCCGCCTGTGAGCGTTGCAATCTTGTTTTCAAGCTCTTCTTTTGTCATAAGAACCTTGTCGTTTTGCTCAACCTGCATGGTGTAGCCGAGCGCGCCCGAAGTCCTCGGGATAATTGTGATTTTCTGAACGGGTGCCGAGTGCGTCTGAAGCGCCGCAACAAGCGCGTGGCCTATTTCGTGATAGGCGACGACCTTTTTTTCGCTGTCGGTCATAATTGCGTTTTTCTTTTGATACCCCGCAATAACAACTTCAATGCTTTCTTCAAGGTCGGCTTCTTCAACAACCGTTCTGCCGTGTCTTACGGCTCTGAGCGCCGCTTCGTTAATAATGTTTGCAAGCTCTGCGCCCGACGTGCCCGCCGCCATTCTGGCAATTGTGTGAAAATCAACATCATCGGCTGTTTTTATCTTTTTTGCGTGGACTTTAAGAATTGCTTCGCGCCCCAAAAGGTCGGGAAGCTCCACGGGAACGCGCCTGTCAAATCTGCCGGGGCGCGTAAGGGCGGGGTCAAGAGATTCGGGTCTGTTTGTTGCGGCAAGAATAATTACGCCGCCGTTGCCGTCAAAACCGTCCATTTCGGTAAGAAGCTGGTTTAAGGTCTGCTCGCGCTCGTCGTTTCCGCCTATCTGACCGTCGCGCTTTTTGCCTATAGCGTCGATTTCGTCTATGAAAACGATGCAGGGGGCTTTTTCTTTAGCCTGCTTGAAAAGGTCGCGCACTTTGGAAGCGCCCATACCGACAAACATTTCGACAAATTCCGAGCCCGACATTGAGAAGAAAGGCACGCCCGCTTCGCCCGCAACGGCTTTTGCAAGCATTGTTTTGCCCGTTCCGGGAGGGCCGACAAGCAAAACGCCCTTGGGCATTGAAGCGCCCACGTCGGAGTATTTTTTCGGATTGTGAAGATAATCTACAATCTCGGCAAGGTTTTCTTTTGCTTCGTCCTCGCCAGCAACGTCGTCAAAGCGTATGCCGTCGGAAGAGGGGACGTATATTTTTGCGTTGCTTTTGCCCATACCGAAAGACAGCGCGTCTTTGCCGCCCGCCTGAGCGACGAATTTTTTAGCAAGGAACTGCCCTATACCTATAAATATAAGCATAGGCAAAATAAACGTCAAAAGAAAGCTTAAAAGGGGCGAGGTTGTTTTTTCAATATCCTTTTTAAACTTCGCGCCGCTTTCAAAAAGGCGCTCTGTAAGAGTGGGGTCGTCCATAGCGCCCGTTTTGTATATATTCTTTTCGTCTTTGTCGGTAAAAACAATCTGCGAGTCCTCAATTTCGACACTGCCGATGTTGTTATCTTTAATCATCTGCATAAAAGTGCCGTAATCGACTTCTTTGACTTTTACCTGCATAATAAGCGGAGCTACCGTAAGGTTAAAAATCAAAATAAGAAGAAGGACTATGCTGTAGTAATAAATAAGAGGCTTTTTAGGGGATTTGACTTCTTTCATAATTTACCTTCTTTCAAAACCTTTTCAATGCGAGTATAACACGGAAAAACCGACGTATCAACGGGCAAATTTTAAAATGTGAGGAAAAATATTATATTACGCCATATTTTTTGTCTGCTTTTTGAAGGCATACATAAAATAGATTATTTCGGCTATAGCGGTCATTGCCCACGAAATCGGATAAACAATATAAAGCGAGGGAACGGTCATAAAACGCGCAAACACGGTGTAAACCCAAAAAATTCTGAATATGCACGAGCCCGTGACGACTATTGCCGTGGGCATAAAGCTTTTTCCTATCCCGCGCGAAGCCGCTATGGTGCTGTCCATAAACGGGCAAAGAAGATATGAAAAACGCATTATATTAAGCTTCAGCATGGCGGCGTCTATAACCTCGGGGTCGGTTGTGAATATCGAAAGAACGCTTCTTCCGAAAAAGAAAAGCACAATGCCCGAAACAAGAGCGCCGATAAAAGCGTAGCCGGTGCTTATAAAATAGCTTCTTTTAATACGCTTCTTTTTGCCCGCGCCGAAGTTTTGCCCGATGAAGCTTGAACCTGCCGTGTAAAACGCCGCCATTATGTCAAAAACGAGCGTGTCAACGTTTGAAGCGGCGGCGTTGCCTTCGACCATTACCGTGTCAAGCTTGTTTACGCCTGCCTGAATGAAAAGGTTGGCAAGAGAAAATATTGAGTTCTGAAGCGCCGCGGGAATGCCGAGAGCCGTAACCTTTTCTATATAAACCCTGTTGGCTTTTATATTGCGAAGGTGAAGCCTATAAACCGTGTCGCTTCTTATAAGCGAAAGCGTTATTACAACTGCCGAAATATAAAGAGAAATTACGCTTGCGAGCGCAACGCCGTCAACGCTCATTTTTAAAACGATAACAAAAAACAGGTTGAGAATAACGTTTATTACGCCCGAAATAAAAAGTATGTAAAGCGGAATTTTCGTGTTGCCCGCCGCGCTTAAAACGCCGTTGCCGTAGTTATAGACGGCAAGCGCGGGAAAGCCGAAGGAATAAATAGCCATATAAAGCCGCGCGCCCGCTTCAAGCTCTTCTTTTGTGCCGAGTACTTTAAGCAGTGCGCCCGAAGCAGAAAGCGAAATGAGCATAACTATAACGCCGCCCACAAGAGCCGTGATAAAACAGGTGTGAACGCAGTCGTGCGTTTCGCAGTTGTCGCCCTTGCCGAGGCACTGTGCGACGATTACGTTAATGGCACTGCCGATGCCTATAAGAATACCTGTAAAAAGCGCGACAATCATAGAGGTTGAGCCGACGCTGCCCAAAGCCTCTGCGCCCGAAAACCTGCCGACTACGGCAATGTCGGACATATTGAAAAGAACCTGTAAAACGTTAGTAAGCATAAGCGGCAGACCGACGAACAGAATGCCCGTTGAAAGCTTGCCGTTTACTATATCTATTTCGCGCTTTTTCAAAAAAATCCGCTCCCGAAAAACAACTAAATAAAAAACAACCGAAAAAATTCGTAAAGAAAATCCGGTTCAAGGCGCATTATAGCACCCAATATAATAAGTGTCAATCGTGTTTATAAATATTTTGAGAATAAAAAAGAAGCCGTAAAAAAACTTTACAGCTTCGTGTGTTTCTTTAAGTTTTGTCAGACAGTCGTAAAAAGTCTTTTTGCATTTTCTTCGGTTATAAGAAGAAGCTCTTCTAAAGAAATGCCGCGAACCTCCGAGATTTTTTGCGCGGTATAAAGAATCAAAGAAGAATCGTTTCTTGTGCCGCGCTTAGGAACGGGCGCCATATAAGGGCAGTCCGTTTCGAGCAAAAGTCTGTCAATCGGCACGGCTTTTGCGACCTCAAGCGGCTTTTTGGCGTTTTTAAACGTTACCGCGCCGCCGAGACCGATATACATACCGAGCGACACGACTTCGTTCATTGTTTCGACGCTCCCCGAAAAGCAGTGCATAACGCCCTTTGGGCGCGTGCGCTTTAAAATTTCAAGCGAGTCGCCGTGCGCGTCGCGGTCGTGGACTATAACGGGCAGGGCATATTCGTTAGCAAGAAGAATTTGTTTTTCAAAAATTTCTTTTTGAAGCTCTTTATTGTCGTCTCGGTAGTGATAGTCAAGCCCGATTTCGCCGACTGCAACGCATTTTTCGGCTGTAAGAAGCATCTTTAATTCCGAAAGAAAATCGGGGGAATATTTATCGGCTTCTTCGGGATGAAGTCCGCAGGCGGCAAAGATATAGGGGTATTCTTTTGAAAGAGCCAAAGAATGCTTCGACGAGTCTAAATCCGTTCCGCAGTTTATAACACCCGAAATGCCCGACCCGGGGAGCGAGTCGAGCAAATCTTTGCGGTCAAAATCAAACGCCGCGTCGTTATAATGTGCGTGTGTGTCAAAAATGTGTTTCATCAGCCAAGAACGGTTCCCGCGGGCATACCGTCGACAAAAGCGACCTTTACATCGTTTTCGGTTACTTCGCCCGCTATGAGCATACCGCGGCTTTCAACGCCGCAAAGCATTCTCGGTTTAAGGTTTGCAACAATGATTATGTGCTTTCCGAGCAAATCTTCGGGCGAGTACCACTGGGCAATTCCCGAAACGATTGTGCGCGGAGTGTCGGTGCCGTCGTTCAAAGTAAGCTCTAAAAGCTTTTTCGCTCTTTTAACGGGCTTGCAGTCTATAACCTCGGCAATGCGAAGCTCTACCTTTGCAAAATCGTCAAACTCTATCTGTTTAAGGCCGACAATCTCTTTTTTCGCTTCTTCTTTCTTTTCTTCTTTTACTTCCTCTTTCGGAAGGGACTCTTCGATTTCTTTAAGAGTTTTTTCAGCGTCAAGCCGCGAGAAAAGCGGAACGGCTTCGCCGACCTTGCTTCCGGGAACGAGCGCGCCGAAGCTCTCAAGCGAAGAAAGCGTATTTATGTCGGTGCCGAGCTGAGCGAGAATTTTGTCGCTCGTGTCGGGCATAAACGGCTTTAAAAGAACGGCAATAAAGCGAATGCTTTCAAGAAGATTGTAAAGCACCGTGCCGAGTCTTTCTTTTTTGGCTTCGTCTTTTGCGAGCGCCCACGGCATTGTTTCGTCGATATATTTGTTGCAGCGTTTTGCAAGGTCAAAAATCACGCCCAAAGCGTCGCTTACTCTGTAGGTGTCAAGAAGGCGCGTAACCTCGGGCAGGCAGTTGAGTGCGAGAGCTTTAAGCTCTTTGTCAACAGGCTCTTCTGCAAGGGGCGCCTGAACAACGCCGCCGAAATATTTGTTGTTCATCGCTACGGTGCGGTTAACAAGGTTTCCGAGAGTGTTTGCAAGGTCCGAGTTATAGCGCTCGATTATCGTTTCATAGGTAATTGAGCCGTCCTGCGCGTGCGGCATCTCCGAAAGAAGATAATAACGCACCGCGTCAACGCCGAAGCGCTTGCAAAGGTCGTCGGCATAAATAACGTTGCCGCGCGACTTTGACATTTTGTCGTTTCCGAAAAGGAGCCACGGGTGGCCGAACACCTGTTTCGGAAGCGGCTCGCCGAGCGCCATAAGCATAATCGGCCAATAGATTGTGTGGAAGCGAAGAATATCCTTGCCGATGATGTGAACGTCGGCAGGCCAGTATTTGCGGTACATATCGCTGTTTTTGCCGCCGTCGTAGCCAAGACCCGTGATGTAGTTTGAAAGCGCGTCTATCCATACATAAATAACGTGCTTTTTGTCAAACGGAACGGGAATGCCCCATTTAAAAGACGACCTTGAAACGCAAAGGTCCTGAAGTCCGGGCTTTATGAAGTTGTTGAGCATCTCTTTTTTGCGGCTTTCGGGGTAAATAAAGTCGGGGTTTTGCTCGATATAGTCTTCAAGCTGCTTTTGATATTTGCTCATTTTGAAGAAATAAGCTTCTTCTTTTGCTTTTACCACCTCGCGGCCGCAATCGGGGCATTTGCCGTCTACAAGCTG
>DJRI01000111.1 GCA_002440045.1 Ruminococcaceae bacterium UBA6364
AAGAACGTTATTTACGCCCTGCGATTTGACAAGCGCGGGAAGCTTTTTGATAGAGCCGGGCCCTTTTAAAAGCTGCGGGGGAGTCCAGTCGAGAAAATTTACCGCAACCTTAAACGCGCCCTGATATGCTCTGCAATAAAGATTTGTTAAAGTGCTCATAACAACAATCCTTTCATCCGCCGTAAGACACGGCGATTATTTCTTATTAATTTTATTTTTGATGTCTTCCAAAAGCTCGTCAAGAGCCTTTGCTCTTTTTGCAGTTTCATCCTGAAGCGAGGGGAAAGCCTTGAAAAGACGTTTTCTTGTTTTTGCGGCTTTCTTTGAGTATTCCGCGCGAAGCTTGTCGTATCTTTCGCGAAGCTCGTTGAATTTCGCTTCGATTTCGGCTTTTCTTTCGTCCGAGAATTTTTCAACCTTGCTGCCGACGTTTTCGCGCGCCGAATTTGCAAAGCTCTGAATATCTTCATAAAGCTTTAAAAACGACGCGGACATATTGCGAAGTCCGAGCGCGTTTATAACCGTGTCAATAAGGTCGGCTGCGAATACCGTAAGGAATATATAAACAAGAATTCTTATTGAAGTCGGGTTTATCTGCTCTATAAAATAGTTGTCGATGAAGGGGTGCAGAATGTATGAAAAAAGACATGACGCAATGCCCCAATAAATTGTGTGCGTAAGGCAAATTCTGCCCTGAATGTTAAAGCGCTTTTTTGAATAGTCCCACCAACGGGCGTGAAAAAGCTTTTCCATAATAAGACTTGTCAGAAACTCAACAATATCGCACACAACAAGCCCGACAACAAAGGTCAGAACAATGTTGAGATAAAAATTGTCGGTCATATTTTTGAACGGAAGTATGACAAGCATAAGCACCATAGCTCCCGTGCCGTAGATGGGGCAAATCGGTCCGCGCAAAAATCCGCGGTTTACCCATTTGCGCGGTCTTACCGAGCAATAGCACGACTCGAAAAACCAGCCGACAAAGCTGTAAAAGAAAAAATAGAACAGTAGCTTTATAACAGTCATTTTTCACCGCCTATTCCCGTGAGTTTATGAAACTCATCGCGATATTTTTCTGAAAACGAGTAGTACATTTCAATGGCAGCGCAGTATTTATCCATCATAGTAACAACAAACGATTCGGGGTATTTCGGCAAAGCGGGCGTTAAGGGCCACATATGCTTTTTTATTATGTCCCTTTCACGCTTTGAAAGCGTTCCGCAAAGATAGTATGCGTTTTTCAGTGCAAACCCCGGGTGCCTGTACCCGTGAAGCTTGTGGCTCAAATCGTTTTCGCGCCAATCGTAATAAAAAAGGTCGTGCATTACGGCGGCGCGTGCGGTTTCAACATAGTTAAGCTTTAGCTTTCTTGCAATAAGAAAGCTTAAATAAGCCACACTTCTTATGTGTTGAAGACGGTTGATTTTAAAATGCTGCTCGTACTTTTCAAGGCTTTTAAGCTGCGGCGAATTATAAATATCGCCGCAAGCCTTTAAAAAGTCGTCCCACTGAGGCGTATCCATTCTGTATGAGGAAATATATGCGTTATATAATTTTCCCATAAGAGTCACCTCAAAGCTTATTTTGTAATTTTGTGAAATACCTTTTTGCCTTTTTTGATAATGACATAGCCCTTGTCAAAATCCTTTAACGGTACAATATAAGAGGGGGCAGTAACCTTAACGTCGTCAACGCTTACGCCGCCCTGCTCTATAAGACGTCTTGCTTCGCCGCGCGAAGAAACAAGACCCGCTTTAAGCATAAGGTCGATTATTCCCGCGCCGTCATCGGTAAGGTCGCCGTCGCTAAGCGCAGTTGAGGGCATATTTTCGGAGTTGCCGGCGCCTGCAAAAACAGATTTAGCGGCTTCTTCGGCTTTTTTAGCTTCCTCTTCGCCGTGAACAAGGCTTGTAAGCTCATATGCAAGAATTTCTTTTGCCTTGTTAAGCTCTGCGCCCTGCCATTTATCCATCTCATCTATCTGCTCAAGCGGCAGGAAGGTGAGCATTCTTATGCATTTAAGAACGTCGTCGTCTGCAACGTTTCTCCAATACTGATAGAACTCATAAGGCGAGGTTTTGTTGGGGTCAAGCCAAACGGCGTTGCCTGCGGTTTTGCCCATTTTTTTGCCCTGCGAGTCGGTAAGAAGCGTAATTGTCATTGCGTGCGCGTCTTTGCCGAGTTTTTTTCTTATAAGCTCTGTTCCGCCGAGCATATTGGACCACTGGTCATCGCCGCCGAACTGCATGTTGCAGCCGTAGTGCTGGAAGAGGTAATAGAAGTCGTAAGACTGCATTATCATATAGTTAAATTCAAAGAACGAAAGACCTTTTTCCATTCTCTGCTTATAGCATTCTGCTCTCAACATATTGTTGACCGAGAAGCAAGCACCCACTTCGCGCAAAACATCGACATAGTTAAGGTCAAGAAGCCAGTCGGCATTGTTGACCATCTGCGCCTTGCCTTCGCCGAATTCAATAAAGCGCGACATCTGGCGCTTGAAGCATTCGGCGTTATGCTCAATATCTTCTCTCGTAAGCATTTTTCTCATATCGCTTCTGCCCGAGGGGTCGCCAATCATTGTTGTGCCGCCGCCGATTAAAGCTATCGGCTTGTTGCCCGCCATCTGAAGGCGTTTCATAAGCGTAAGCGCCATAA
This sequence comes from Ruminococcaceae bacterium UBA6364, assembly GCA_002440045.1. Taxonomy (GTDB): domain Bacteria; phylum Bacillota; class Clostridia; order Oscillospirales; family Acutalibacteraceae; genus DTU089. The sequence goes on from DJRI01000111.1 coordinate 2,662, forward strand.
AATGGCCTGCCGTAAGGCTGTCTGCCGTGCAGTCAAAGCCGATGTAAAACGTGGCTTTTCCTTCGTTTACCATTTCGCGTATAAGCTTTTCGTCGGTTACCTGTGCTATAAGACCTCTGGCAACCAGCTCATCGTAAATCTTCATTTTTATTCTCCTTTTGAAACCGACCGAAGGCCGTGTTCTGTCAATCATAAATTATAATATAAATTGTTTGGCTTGTCAATAATTACCGCCCATACGGCGCATTTTATCAAGTCCCTTCTTAAAAACAAAAAACTCTTCGGTGTGTTCCGAAGAGTGTAAATTCACACAGCACAAAACTCTTCTGCTTTAAATTTTAAAGTAGAAGTAATAGTAGTATGCAGATGAAGATGAAGATTTAAAGAACATAATGTTCTCTCCTTTGTCGGCATTGTACCATTTTATTTTTGTTTTGTCAACAAACGGAATTTTCTTTTTTGCCGGTTACACAAAGGTAACAAATTTGTGACAAACAGAAAAATTTTATTGACAAACAATAAATTTGCTGTTATATTGCGCTTGTAAGGGGGTAACCGTATGAAAAATAAAAGTAAAAACAAATCAATTAACGTAACTCTTGCAATTCTTTATGTTTTGGCGGCGCTGTTCGTATTCCTCTTGTTTTCCGCACCGTGGACATTCAGAGTGTTCTGCGACTTTGCACATTACGGCGATAAAAAGTATCACGCGCTTCTTTTTGTGTTCTATCTTTGCTCGCCCGTTGCCGCTGTCACGATTTTTTATCTTAACAAATTCCTTGCCATGGCAAAGCGCAGGGAAGTTTTCACCCTTGAAACGGTAAAAACGGTTTCTGTTCTGTCGTGGATGTGCTTTCTTGCGACACCGCTGTCGTTGCCGCTGTGCTTCTGTCTTTACGGCGCGTTTCCGATACCGCTTGCGGCGTTTTTTGCGGGCTTTTTATTGAGGGTAATTAAAAATGTTATTAAAGAGGGTGTGCGGTTTAAAGAAGAAAACGAGCTTACGATATAAGGTGAAAATATGGCAATAGTGGTCAATCTTGATGTTATGTTGGCAAAAAGAAAAATGTCCTCGGGCGAGCTTGCCGCAAAAATCGGAATTACCCAGGCAAACCTCTCGATATTAAAAACAGGCAAGGCAAAAGCAGTGCGCTTTTCAACGCTTGACAGCATTTGCCGGGAGCTGCAGTGTTCACCGGGGGATATTCTTGAATATATCGAAGATGAGGAGTGAGTATTATAAGCGGACAAACAAAGACCTGTATAAAAGCGATTTATGCAGGCATAACAGTGCTCGTTTCAGTGTGCATTATCGCTTTCGGGCTGTGTGAAAAGCCTAAAATTTACAGGTGCACGGACGGCGGCAAAATAATCGCCCCGAACGGAACGGTTTATTATTATGAAAGCGAGCTTCCCGGCGGCGACGGAGAAGCGCATATTAATGAGGAGTTTAAAGAAGGCGAAAATTCGCGCTATACAATTTCGCATGACGATATGCTTCAGTGCGGCAAAATCGACACTACGCTGATTTATGAAGACGTTTACGGCTTTCCGGGCTCTGACGAAGTAATATATCTTTCGTACTTTAACTATGCAGTAAAAGACGGTACGGTTTATCCTACGCCGTCAAACCGCCAAATACAGTCGCTGTGTTTATGGGGCGGTGAAAATACATATATTGACGACGAAGAAACGCTTGAGCGTTTTAAAAAGACATATGAAAACGGCGGGAATTTTGAAGAAAACCTGTTTCCGTTTTCAAAGTACGGCAGATGGCGCACGGTGCAGGTCAATTATTACGGCACGGTTATATCGCAGGAATTTCGCAGTACTGCTTATAACGACGATAAAAAAATCGTAGAGTTTATAGACAGCGACACCTTTAGATTCAGCGGCTCTCAATATACAAAATGCGACCCGCAGGAGCTTTTAAACGGTTGTTTTATTCCTTTCTGCGACAGAAACCTCAGGTATCGCGGAGAATCCGACTGGGCTGACAACGGTTTTATTTATGATTCAAAAGACGCCGAAATAAACTTTTTAAGAGACGCCGACTATGCATTTTATATGCGCGACGGTATAGATTTTCCACAAACGCCGCAGGATGTTTTGCCTGTCGAAACGCTTGTTGTTGATATTGCGGGATTCTGTCAGCACGATATTACGGATAAAGACAAAATAGATATTATTCTTAATTGGCTTAATTCGCAAAATAGGGGAGAAGACCCTGAAACATACAGAAATAAAGTCGATTTTTATGCCTGCTGCGAATCGCTCGGCGGCTTGGTCAGACAAAGCTGCGGCGTTAATATTTTTTACGATTCCGACCNNNAATTCTATACGGTCGTAGGCGGCAAAAATGAAGAATTGCCTAAGACGGTGGCTTCTGTAATTGAAGAAGAAATCTATGACGACCCCGTGTGGTATTCGCTCTATTTTTTTGATGCCTGAATAATTTGACAATATGCTCAATTAATCGGTAATTTTTAAGGAGTTGATATTTATGGATAACACTAATAATGCTAATCCCATAACCGATAATCCCGAAATTTCACAAAAAACACCTATTAATGCTGGCTTTTCAACAAGTCCGTCGCCCGCGGCGCAGGGCGGATTTTCGCCCGCTTCAAACGTGCCGCCGCGCGCTTTGCCGAAAAAGCTTATTTATAACGTTGACAAGAAAGATATAATTTTCCTTTTTGTCTTTGCCGTCATTTCGTTTCTTGTTATAAGGCTCGGCGCGTTAACGGGCTTCGGTTTGGGCTTTGCGATTTCGTCAACAGTGTTTTTGGGCTGTGCCGCGGCGTTTGTTTACGACAAAAAGGCAAAACAAAAGGGTTGGTATTTTACATTGCTCTTTGTAGAAATGCTTTTCGGCGCTTCTTTCTTTTTCAATAACGACCCGCTTATAAAATTTTTTGATATATGTGCGCTTTTCATTGTCGGGTTTATGTGCTTCAACGGGCTTTCGGGCAATGCGCTTTATTCGGACGGCTCATATAAAGAAGTGCTCGAGGGGCTTTATTCGGGAATCATAAAACCGTTTGAAAATATAGCGGTTCCGTTTTCGTCTTTTAAACACGCTTCAAAAAGCGGAAAAAACAAATCGCTTTTAGGCGCGCTTGTCGGTATCGGCGTTTCACTGCCGCTTCTTATAGTTATAGTGTCGCTTCTTGTAAGCTCCGACGTTGCATTTGAAAATCTCCTTACAAAGCTGTTTTCCGATGTAATAAAGCTTGTGCTTGCGCTTTTCGGCACAATTCTTATTATGCCCGTGATTTATTCATATGCGCTTGTTTTAAGAAAAAAAGCAACAACGCCCGAAAAAATGAAAACCGGCAAAGCCGACGGCAATCTTTCGGCTGTTCCGATAAACACGGTTTTGTGCGTTGTTTCGGCGGCGTATGTTCTTTACATCGTTTCACAGCTTGCATATATAACAAAGGCGTTTGCGTTTTTGCTTCCCGCCGATTACACTTCGTCGCGCTTTGCCCGCGAAGGCTTCTTCCAGATGCTTGTTGTGGCGGCAATTAACCTTGCCTTGGTGTGGATAACGTCCGTGCTTGTAAAACGCCGCGAAAACGGCGATATGCCCGTGTTCACAAAGATTTTAAATGCATTTTTGTGCCTGTTCACGCTGTTTTATATCGCTACTGCGTTTCTTAAAATGGCACAGTACATTTCAAACTTCGGCTTCACATATTTAAGAGCGACAACAAGCGTGTTTATGGTGATGCTTGCCGTAATAGTGGTGTTTGCGTTTATAGGACTGTTCTCAAAAAAACTTCCCGTTGTGCGCTGTGCCGTTATTTGCGTAAGCGCGGCTCTTCTTTTGCTCTCGTTTGCAGATGTTAACAGCGCTGTTTCAAAGATAAACTACAAGCTTTATTCCGAAAGCAAAATTACGCTTGACTCCGACGACGTTTATAAATACGAAGCAGGCGAGTTAATAAAGCTTTTTTCAAGCGACAATAAAAGAATAAAATATGCGGCATATAATAACCTTAATTCGCTCTATGATTCATACAGCAATTCAGAAAACGGTTATTACTCTCAAAAAAAGAGCAGTGTTGACGACGCGCTTGGATTGAATATCCCGAAAATCCGCGAGAACGCGGTGCTTAAAGAACACGGCTCTCAATTAAAAACCGAGCTTGAAGCTTTTGAAAAAGAGGTTGATGAAGCTGTACTCGGCGGAAAAGGCAGCCTTTATTACGGCGATTAAAGCGCTCTTACCGTGTTGACAAATTTAAATAATGTGCTATTATATATATCGAAACTTCGGGGCGGGGTGAAATTCCCCACCGGCGGTAAAGCCCGCGAGCCTTTTTTGGCTGATCAGGTGCAATTCCTGAGCCGACGGTACAGTCCGGATGAAAGAAGAAATGTGCTGTATGCATTTTTACGCCCGCGTTTTAAAGCGCGGGCTTTTCTTTTCCCCTGAAAAGAAAGGAAATGATTTTTAATGAAAAAACAAAAATTTTTAAGGGGTCTTGCAGTCAGCGGTATAATGGGCGCGCTGGGCTTTGTGCTTATGCTGCTTGAATTTCCGCTGCCGTTTATTATTCCGCCGTTTATCAAGCTGGATTTTTCCGAAATACCCGCAATTATCACGGCGTATGCCTTCGGTCCGCAGTACGGTATTCTGGTGTGCTTAATCAAGAACTTAGCTCACCTGCCGTTTACCGGCTCCGCAGGGGTGGGCGAGCTTTCAAATTTTGTTTTGGGCGCGGTGTTCGTGGGTGTTGCCGGGCTTTTTTACAGGCATAAAAAAACGCGCAAAAGCGCGTTTTTGGGGGCGGCTGCCGGTGCGCTCGCAATGGCGGTAATAAGCGTTGCTACCAATTATTTTGTGGTTTACCCAGCCTACGTAGTGCTTTACAATATGCCTATGAACGCCATTATAGGAATGTATAAGGCAATTCTACCCGCTTCCGATACGCTGCTTAAATCGCTGCTTATTTTTAATGTGCCGTTCACCCTTGCAAAGGGTATGATAGATACCGCCGTTTGCTTTGCGGTGTATAAACGAATATCGCCGATATTAAAGCATTAAAATATTAAACAAAGCAATAAAACAGCACACCCATGCGCTAAAAGCAGGGGTGTGCTGTTTTTTTAGTCTGTTATAACTATTTTTTCTATTATTGGCTGATTTTCCTTTAAAACCGTGCCGTTTGAGTCGGTAACGGGTGTGTTTTCGGCTATTTTATCTACCACGTCCATACCCTCGGTAACGTGACCGAAAGCAGCGTAGGAGCCGTCAAGATAATCGCCGTCCTCATGCATTATAAAGAACTGTGAGGAGGCGCTGTTGTTATCCTGTGAGCGCGCCATGGAAATAACCCCGCGCTTGTGGGAAATGTTGTTTTCAACCCCGTTTTTAGAAAACTCGCCGCGTATTGTTTTATCGCTGCCGCCTGTGCCGTCGCCCTTGGGGTCGCCGCCCTGTATCATAAAGCCTTTTATTATGCGGTGGAATGTCAGTCCATCGTAAAAGCCGCTTTTTGCAAGCTCTACAAAGTTTTTAACGGTTATCGGGGCGGTGTCGCCGTCAAGCACAAGCTTTATATCGCCGTAATCCTTAACTGTTATAACTGCGTGGTGGGTGCCGTAGCCGCTGTCGGTATCGCTGTCAAACTCACTTTGCCTTTTTGAGCAGGCGCAAAATGTAAGGGTCAGCGCCGCTGCGGATAATATTGCTATAATTTTTTTAACGGTCATATCTGTCGTCGCCTTTCTTTTTCCCGTAGGGAATATATTTTACCTTTCGCTTTCTTATTCTTGCAATATTGAGCCTTATTATCATAAGTATGAATATCACAATTACAAGCGCGATAAGTATATAAACTATTTTCATATAAAACGAGCCGAAAAAGCCCTTTACGGCGCGCAGGGCTATAAGCAGCTTACTTGCCTTAACGCTGCTGCCCGCCACTAAATTTACCGTGCCTATTACCTGCTCGGCGTACACAATATCCGCCGTGCCGAGCACCTCGCCCTTTTTAATGGGCGCGTCCTTTTTTTCGTAATTAAGCTTTGGCTTTACAACTATTGTTGAGCTGTCTGCTTCATTCGGCAGCACCGTAACAAAGGGCTTTTCAAAATAAAGCGGTACAAAATCGGTTTCAAACGATAAATCAACCGGCAGCTCGCAAACGGGCTCGGTGGAATCGGCTACCTGCTTGAATGAAAAATTATTGAACGCCCAGCGGTAAAGATTTGCCGAGTCTATAAACTCATACCTTTTACCTGCGTTTGCGGGGCAGTTCATAAGTATGCACATATAATTGTAGCCGTTATAGGTCGCGGTGCTTACAAGGCACCTGCCCGCTTCATCGGTAAAGCCGGTTTTAACGCCCCTTGCGTATTGGTAATAGTAGTTTGTATTGGGGTCCTGCAAATAATTGGTGGTGGAAATGGTGCGCTTGCCCGACATATTGGTAGCCTCTATTGTGTAGCGCGCCGTTTCGCAAACGGTTTTAAAGGTCTCGTTTTTAAGGGCGTAGGTGGCAAGGGTATGAATATCCCGAACGGTGGTGTAGGTCTGCTCATCGTGCAGCCCCACGGGGTTGCTGTAGTGCGTTCCCGTAAGCCCTAATTCCGCCGCCTTATTATTCATCTGCTCAACAAACGC
>DJRI01000115.1:0-21323 GCA_002440045.1 Ruminococcaceae bacterium UBA6364
ATAAGTCGAAACGTATCCTTAAGAGAAACGAAGCTTTTAGTTATTGTATTTGAAAAAACAGGGCTTTTAAAAAGTGCGTTTGGGTCTACTGAAATAACGCCTTCTTCATACGCTTTTTTTGCGGCATCACTTTCAATATTCAAAAGTGATGCCGCTCTGAGCATTGTTTCTATGGCGCTTTCCGCCACACCCGAATACTCCGATATTTTTTTCACCACTGCGGCATTTAAAGCGCCCATTTCAGCAAGCTTTTCAATCTGCCATTCAAGACTGCCTGCGACGGCGTCGTATTTTGCAAATCGGCTCGCAATCTCAAGCATAAGGTCAAGCTCTATTTGGCTATAAATGTCAATTATTGGCTGTGTGATTTCATCGAACGTTGGCTTCATCAATATTCATCCTCAGGCTCCGGCTCTTCTGATATGTCACTCCGCTTTTTAAGCTTTTCTCTATATTCTAAGGCCTGTTCTTCCGACATCTTATAAACGTCTACATAATACTGTATTTCGTCTATAAGCCCAGAATTGTATTCGAGCATTGCTTGCCGCTTTTGCTCTGCACTGTCTTCGATTATGCTATCGTCGAAATTCACTGTAAAATCGCCGTTGAAGTTTAAGTTTTCGCCTGTATATGAGCTTTCGACAAAAAGCAGACCGCGGCACATTCCTACTATTGCATTGCGCAGCAAGTTTTCGTGTTTTTTCAACGTTCGGAACATTTCCGAGTTTTCGGAAACGACCTGTGTTGCCGTGGTTACATTCCCATTTTCCCATTTGAATGCTTTAGCTCCGAGGCCAACTTTTTGAGAAAGAATGTTAAGATTTGTCTGCAAAGCAGTGTCGTGCTCGGCTACGCGAAGGGTTCCGTTTATCTCTTCGATTGGCTTGCCTTCGTCGGCTTCGGGTATTCTATAAAAAGCTTCATCTTCCGGGTCAAAAACGTTTACCATATTGCCTGTTTTTGCATCATAATTAAGATGTGCGGCTCCGTCTTGCACAAAAAGCCGCTTTTTTCCTAAAAGAAATTCTTTTTTATAGCTATCATAAATAATATCAATTGTTTTGAATACATCCGTAGCCGACGAATATACCGATGTGCCGAACGGCGAATTGAAATCGTCGCGATTAGTGATATTTGGTCTGATTTGTTGGAAAAGCGGCGTCTCGCTTTTCGTTTCCCATTTCCGTCTGATATTATGCGCTTTATAAAAGTCGTTTGAAACCTCTCTTAACCCATCCTTGCCATTTGGGGAAAGTAAAAAGTTATCAATCACATAGAAGCCGCTTTCGTCAAGCATATGCGTTTCAAGATACACATACCTTTTTCCGCTTATGTTTTTGTAAGATGCAAAGGCGCATTCTGTCAATTCGCCGCTGTCAAAGCTTATAGGATACGCATATTTTTGCGAGATATATTTCTGTTTTGTTTTCTTACCGGTCCAATATTGAACAAAAAAGCCTCCGCCAAGGGCGAAGGCAAGCTCTATCAAATTGTTTCCGCGAACAAGAAAGTTTGTTTGCTCCAAAAGCGCATCAAGCCGCTTTTGCGTTTTTTCATCGGGCGCGGTAATTTCAACTTTTTCGTTCAGTAATAAATCTGCCCATCTTTGCGCTACAGTCGCAGGCATATTAAGCGTTGCGCGCTCTTTTTTCTTCTTTTCCGTGCCGTTGTAGACATAGTATTCGTGGAATTTGTCAACGAAGCCCTTATAGAATTGCTCCCATATTTGAAGCTTACTTTGAATTTCATCCTGTTCGCCATAAACAACGCTTACGCCTTTTTCGCGCAGAAAATTTATAATATTGTTATCCATTGTCTCTCCTTGAAATTCGTTTTTACCGTCCCATATCTATCATCGCATTTTGAAACGGTTCCGAAGAATACTCCTGTGCGTCTAAACTATCTATATTGGTTGTGCCATCATCAAGGCGCACATCCCGTTTTTTCTCATCCCAAACAGCCGTTTCAAACGCTTCGTATGTTTCGGTGCAGTTTGAAAGAATATAATATCGCTTTTGGCTCATCATAGAGCTGTAAAAATATATGCGGTCGAGTATTTCGCCCTTTTTGGCGTTTTTAATTGTAATCGGCAAATTCGCCTCTCTAAGTACGCGGCGAAAGCCTCGTATGAGAACCTGTTCCGCACTGTCGGCATATACGGTCGTGAGCTGCGGATATTCGTGCTTGCATTCGATTGCAAATTTCAAAAATTCGCTTTCGAGTTGCGAAGGGTCAATTTCTTCCTTTATTCTTCGCTCCTTGAGGGTTATAAGCTCTTTAAAACCTCGTGTATATCCCGTGAGATTAAATGCGTGCGATGAGCCGCTTCCACCGAAATCGACGCCCATTGTTACGACTTTAATTTCACGCCGAAGAGGGTGCAAATAATTGCCGCTTTCATCTTTCTCACTCCATTTTTCAAGCGGAATGATTAAATGTTTTCCAAATGCAATGTATATCTTCCCCTCGGCCGTGACCCACAATCCGAGTATATTCCGGTCGTAAAATACACCTTTAAACGCTCGGCGATATTTTTCCTTTGTTTTTTCAGAAAGCGTCAGATTATCATCTTGTGTGAAATGCAAATATATATATCGCTTCGCCGCTTTATCGTCAACATACATCTTCTTAAACCAATGCGTCGGGTCTTTAGGATTACAGTTGAACCACACTTTAGAGTTTTCGACAGAGCAACGGCCTATTCCCTGTTCTACGAAGCTTTGCGGCATTAACGCGACTTCATCGAAAAGAATGCCGGCGAGGGTCATACCTTGTATAAGGTCCTGCGAGCTTTCATCTTTTCCGCCAAAAGTGTAAAAATAATTTGCGCGTGTGCCCTTCGAAATGATTATAAGATTTTCCGACCGCTTGTATTCATATTCATAGTTAAGCGAAAGCAGCTGTTTCAGTAATGTGTTGACGACGTTGCGCCTTAGTGCGGATACGGTCTTTCCGCATATTGCGAAATCACAGTCGTCAAAACAAGTCATCGCCCATATGACAAAAGATGGCGCCATCGCCACAGTTTTTCCGCTTCTAATTGCGCCGTCGGCGATTATTCCGTCAAAATCTCTTACGGGCGAGTTCTCGCACCACCACGAAAATATCTGTAACTGTTTGTTTGAGAGTTTTTGCCATTTAAATGCCTTGCTTTTTTGTTGCCTCATCGTTCCAAACCTCCGAAGCCTTTGTGTTTAAAGCCGAGAGTAGTGCGTTATCGTCCTCGCTATCTTCCACTTTTGCGCCTGCGGCATTGAAGTTTGCGTTTGTATTGTTCACGCTATATCCAAACTTCGACATCCAAAGCCCGGCGAGCTTCGGGTTTATAACGCCCGTTTCAAACTTCTGCCGCGCATCGACCTCGCATTCCTCGCGCATGCGCGTTGCGATGTCCGAATACTCATCTTTATCGTATGTGTCATAAAACGCCGAGCGGGAAAGGCCGCACCACGCACAGAAGCCCTCGATAGAGTATGTCAGCGGCGCCGAAATTTCATTGTTAATTTTTTGCGCTGACGAATCTTTTCGCGTGTTTTCGTTCGTTTTTACGCGTTTTTTTGAAAATTGCTTGATTGTATGCTCGTCGCAGTATTTTTTGTACTCTTCCCAGGCATTCGAAAGCGCCTTCGGCGTTTTGAATTTTTTCGCAGGCATCGCCCCACTCCCTTCTTTTGAATATAAAAGCAGAGAGCCGTTTTTCGGCTCCCTGCACTTGTTTACGCTATAATAATATCACTTTTCACTATGACATTCTATGACATCTTTTTCCCGCCGCTTTTTGATGCATTTCGGAAAAAGGCAAAAGCCTCGGTCTTCGTTCACGAGTGTGAGCCATTCGCACTTTTCGCACTCCGCGCCGCTTTGCTCTATTCTTCTTTCGGGCGTTTTCCTCGCTCCTTTCTGTTTAAGCATAAGAAAAGAGAGCGGGGTGCTCCCTGCTCTCTCGCTTTTTTTCACGATATAATAATACCACACTTCGGGGTGACATTCTATGACATCTTTTATTTTTTCAGTCTCGCCGGTTTTTCGAGCTTTAAAACGGCGCGGGCGCAAAGCCGCATAACCTGACGTTCGCTGTAATTCGTTTCTTCGGCGATTTTTCTAAACGGCATTGCTTCGATATATTTAAGGCGCACGATTGTGCGCTCAAGCGGGTTGAGCTTGAGGGAGATTTCGCGTTCGATTTTTAAAAGCTGCCTATCGAGTGACTTGACGTAGGAGCAGTATTTTTTGAAAAGCTCTTCATATTCCGCTTTCAAGTCCTCGGCGCGCTCGACCGTAAGGGCAACGCCGCTCGCAGTGGGGGCGGCGCGCGGCATACCGTCAAGCGCCGGCGATTTAAGCGCACCTATCCCCTGATATTCGGCATCGAGCTGCTGAAGCTTTTTAAGCAAAGCCTTTCTTTCTAAAACGAGCAGACGGTATTGCTCTAATTCCTGCTTTTTCATAGTATTCCCCCTTGTTGTTTAAAATAAGCTGTCCTGTATAGAGCCGTAAAGCTCCGAATTTCCGCTCGCTTTTGCCCGCCGCTTTAATGCCGGGGCTATCCGCTCGTCATACTCGGCAAGGCTTGTCGAGTAAAATGAAAGCTTAGCGTCCTTTCGGCACAGAAAAAGCCTTATGTAATCGAAGCCGTTCGACGTATTCCTGACGCACTCGCTCTCATCAAGCACGAGGAAATAATCCGGGTATTGCTTTTCAACAAAGCTCTGACAATTCCAATTTTCAAAAAGCTCATCGCGCAGTTTTTTTGAAATCGGGCGTTTCTTTGCGTTTTCCTCGGGCTTTATAAGATTTTTCGAGCAGGTGTAACGCCTGTATTCAAAATGCTGCTTTTGAATGTAAGCGGCGAGGTCAGCGACCCCATATTCGGTAAACTGCAATCTGTCGACATTCGCGTATCCGAAGCCCCACATCATTTCAAGCTCACGGCGCTGACGGTCTATATCCCCGCCGGCGGGATTTGAATTTAAAATAATGTGAATGTGCTTGTTTTTTGCCTCTTCAACGGCATATATATATTTAAGCTCAACTCCGCTTTTTTCGTAGCGGCGCCTGAGCCTGCGAAGGAAGTTTTTGACATCGCGCTTGACGGCGCGGATATCATCGGGGCGGTAAAGGTTCGAGTATTCGAGGCAAACGGAAAAATCGTCGCCCGTGAAATTCGCGTGAATAAGCCGCCTTAAACGTCTTTCGGCGTGACGCTGATTTATAACCTCTTGCGCGGCGGTTGTGGGTTGAAATTTTTCGCGGCGCGCACGAGGGCGATGTATGCACGGGTAGTATTCGACCTCGGCATATTGCCCTGTCGGTATAAACTTCTCTTTCACTCTCACATTCATACTCTCTTTTACCTTTCCGCGGGGGAACACATTTCCCCCTGCGCCCCCTTTGTTATTAAACGTTCATTTCTTAATTTGATATTACAAGCCCGAAAGGAGCCGAAGCTCCTTATATATAATGTAATAGAATTTTCAATGTTCTTTTTTTGAGTTTTCAAAGCCGCCTGCTCGGTTGAGCAGACGGGTTTCAAAATTCAAATTAATGCCAATTGTATCTTTTTTTAAGCTTCTTTTTCAGCTCGGGCGAAAGCTCGCTGTAGGCTTTTCTGTGCCGCGTTTTCTTTTCTATATATAACGGCTTTTCTTTTTGCTCCGTTCCGAAGGACGTAACCGTTGTAATGATTTTTGAAAGCTTTTTGCCGTTCGCGTAAGTGTAGCCGTGCCATTCAATTGCCGCTTTTTCGCGGTCAAAGCGTGCTTCGTTTTCACCCCTGCCGTCTGCCGTGAGCTCCACGCCCAAAAGTTTTAACGCCGCCGTCACGCCTTCAAGGTCTATTCCCTTGCCGGGCGATTTAAAAGATATGAGCTGCTGTGAGATGTACATTAAAACGAGCCATTCAAGTTCTTCTTCGGCGCGGAGTTTCTTTTTAAACTCCGCTTCGAGCTTAGAGACGGTTATAGGCTGCAAAAGTGCGTTATACTTATATGAAATCATCGTTTTTCCCCCTTAATAATACTTTGCGACACTGCGCCGCGAGGGCGCAAGCTTTGATTTCGGGATATCGCCCGTAAGGTTCATTATCGAGTTTTCATAGCGAATAGTCAGTTTAAACTCCGCCGCTTCTTTAAGCTCCTTCGGATATACCGCATCAAACATTTTCAAGGCAACCGCTTTAATCTCGCGGTCCCGCTCGCAGTCGGCGGGCAGATTTTTAATTTCTTCGCGAGTCATCACATATTCCTCCTTATTCAAGCGCAGGGCTCGCGCGTATTTTTCCGTGTATTCTTCCCATTGCATTTTAAGCACAGCTTCGATGAAAGTGACGCACCCGCCGGGCGGACGCAAATCGCAAACATCGCGGCAAACATACCCGACGGGGCATCTGCCGCACTCGCCCGATGCGTTCAGCAGCAGCGCAAGATGTTTTTCGGAAGATGTTATTTTTTCAAAAACCGTCATATCACTTGCACTCGCTTTCGAGATAGTCAAGGATGGCTTCTTCGCAATAGCCTTCGCAAACTTCTTGACACGGGCATATATTGCAGCCGCTGTTTACGATTGAAATTATGAAGTCCCGAAGATTTTCGGGGCTTTTTGAAATATCTTCAAAAACTGTCATATCACACTGTCCTCCGTAAGCTTTCTGTATTCACTCTCACCTTTCCACTTGAAATGCGGGCACGCGCCATATATCATTTTAAGGCCGCGAAAGCCGCAGTCGCACTCACGGCTTTGCGCCGTGCCGATTGTCACAGGCTTAAAAAGCTCGCATATCGTGCAGTCCGCCGTAGTAGTTATTGCCCTATGTGCTATTTCTGCCGCTTTTCGGCAGTTTTCGGCTTCGCACTTTAGAAGCGTTGTTGTGATGCGCTCTTTTCGCGGACGCGGCGCGCCTTTGTCGTCGCGTTTTCTGTTTATATCAATGAGCTTGATGCCTAAAATTACATATCCCGCTTCGATGTGGGCGTAGCCGTTCAGCGCCGAAAGTATATATGTGATTTTGCACAGGCAGCTGTCGCCGCTCAGTTTTTCGCCGAGACATTCATTGAGCAGAATGTAATCGCCGACTTTAAAATTTCTGTCATTCTTTCTGACCTCGAAGTTTTTCTCTGAATTTACGATTTTTTCAAAAAACTCGGGTAATATTTTTAATTCGTGTGTCATTTTAAAATGCTCCTTTATTATTTTTCGCGCTTCATTGTTTTGCCTTATTCTTCAAGCCTTTCAAGATAAACATTAAACGCTTTTTTCAAAGCCGCTTTAAATTTTTCTTTTTCGTCGTCGCCGAGTTTTTCAAGCGATGCGACGATATTGTTGTAAGCCTCCTGCAAGGCATTGAAATAAATAAGCACAGTCTGACTTGCGCCGTCGGCAGTCTTGAGCTTGCGCTCAAGCTCGGCGTTTTGAAGTTTAAAGCTCTCAAGCTCCGCTTTGAGCTTTTTATTCGCCTCTGCCGCCGCCTTTTTCACGGCCGCCGCTTTTGAACGTTCCGCTTCTTCAAGCGCGGCTTTTTGCTTCTTCTCAAGCGTTTTAATTTCATTCTCGTGTTTTTTTATTGTTTCGGCAATGGCGTCTTCTTTCGCCTTGAGGCGAAGGCTGTAATCGGCTTCAAGCTCTGTACGCGTTTTTTCCTTAAGCTCTTCAAGATATTCTTCGGACGGTTCTTCAACGGCGACCTCTACAGGGCGGTTTTGAAGCTCGCGGCTTTCTTTGAGCGCCGCCTGAAGCTCGCCTTCAAGGCTTTCTATTTTCGCGCCAAGCGTTTTCTTTTCGTTTTCCAAAAGCGAAAGCTGCTCTGCCTGCATAGAGCTTTTCGAAACAAGCTCTTCAACTTCGCGGACGCTCATTCCGGCGATTTCGCCGCTGTCAAGCGCTTCTGCTCGGTCGACGGGATTCATTGAAGAGAGAAGCGAAAGCTTTGTTATTCCGAGCTCCGCGTTCTCTTTTATAGTGCCGGCTCCGAGCCGCTCATACGTCGATATGTATGTGTACGCCTGCCGCGCTTTAAGCCCGACCTTTTCTTCGCAATATGAATCGAAGCTTTCAAATCCGAGGTCTTTATAGAGTTTTTCGTCGCGCATCGTTTTCAAATCGCGGCAAATATCCACAAGCGCCTGCTGCACGATGTTTCCGCTTGCCATTATTTTCTGATGAAGTAAGAGGGCCTGTCCGTATCTCTCGCTTTCGTTTGCTGTTGTTATTTCCACTTTAAATCAATCCTCCTTATGCCGCGGGTGCTCCCGCGCCGCTTCCTGCGTCTTTAATTGCCGGGCTTCCCGCGGCAACCCATTTAAGCCATTTTTCAAAAAACAACTGTGCTTTCGGCGATTCTTCTATTCCGCAATTTTTGAATCCGTGAATTTGCATGCATTTTTCTTTTTTCATTTCTATTGTGTAAAAGCTCTTTTCGGGCTTTGCCGCTTTTCTCAAAAAGCAAATGCACAGCTTGCCTTGAAGATGCCTCGCCGCATATCCGCCCACACAGTGATGCTGTTCTCGCCCCTCGGCGATTATTTCGCTCGAGGTCGAAGGAACATATATTGAAAATTCGCCGTCGGAATACTCGTATTTTTTCTTGCATTTTTTAATGTGTTTTTCCGCGGCCGCTTCAAGCTTCTTCGCTCTTTTTGCTTCAATCTCTTCTTTGTGCGCCTTATGATTTTCAAAAGCCTCGTCGTGCGCTTTTTTCAAATTTTTCGGCAGCAAAACAACGGGGTCGTCCAAGTCATATTCAAGCTCGCGCGCCCAGTCTTCGTAATCAAGCCACAGCGATATCGTGTTGTAAAACGTGCCTTTTCCTTTGTTTTTGTTTATGTAATTTTCAAATCGTTTGAGGGTGAAGCGCCCTTCGGCGGCGTATTCTATAACAACGGCCCATTTTTCGGGGCTTGATATAAGAGATGAAAGATGCACGGCAGTCTTCATCCCGCCTTTGACATTATGCTTTTTCAACGAGTTGTAAATTTTCAAGGCATCAAACGGGTTATTTGTCACGCTTTCGCGCGTATATTCGTGCAGAATTTTATACTCCGCTTTCGGCAGCTTAAAAATCTCCCACGGGGTGTTCTTCTTCCAATCAAGCTCGCGTTTGTGCGGGCGACCCCGAAAAACAAGTTCTTCCACCGGGGCAAAATCGCCTGTTTTTAAAAGTATTTCGAGAGACGGGTACAAACAATACATACACATCAAGGTGACATATTTTGTGCGATATCGTTTGTCGTATTCTTTAATCGGCAGATACTTTAAAAAGGTGCCGATAAGGTATCCCACTCCAAAAACCTTGTAGTCCGAAGCGGGCGAAAAATACGATGTAAAAGGCTCGCCTATTCTCTCGACTCGTGAAAAATGTGAGGTAAAATAATAGTTGTGCTTTGCTATTTTGACATCGCCCGGGCTTAAGAGATAAACTTTACTCATATGTATTCCGGGTTTTTTCAGAAAGCGCACATTTTCGTCTTCGGGGTAAAACGCTTCATAATTTTTCCAAGCATAGTAGCATTTCAAAAGCACTGTATCGTGGTCGATAACCTGAATCATCACGGCGCGTCGTTCTTCTTCAAGGTTTTTCCCTTTTTTGATTGTCCCGATATTTTTAAGCTCTGCCGTTCGCCCGCACTCGGGGCATCGCACCGTTTCGCCGTGCTTTGCACTCAAAAACGCATAGTCTTCGTCTTTCATCGTGCGCTCGTTTTTTTGAAAAAAATGACTGCGGCACGACGAGCAATAGCATTCCTTGCCGTTGTTTTTTAGTGTACGATAAAAAACATACGGCGTGAACAGCTTATTTATCGTTTCTTCTTCCCCCGGCGTAAGCGGCGAAGCAAGCGCTTCAAGCTCTTCGCCCGAGGGCTCTTTTTCAAATTTCAAATCCATTCACTTCTTTCTTTGCATTCGACTGCAAAACAGGGTTATAAAAGCGAGGCGAGGTCCAAGTCGATTATTTTGTCGCTTGTCGTTTCAACGGCTTCATACTCGCTCATCTTTATTCGCATTTTGTAATCTATTTTTGCTCCGGGAAAATAAAACTCGACCGCTTTGCCGAAAACTTCAATATCGCTCACGGCTTGTCCAATGCCCGAAGATATCTTTTTTATACATTCGGAATAGCCCGCGCCTTCGCACACGGCTTGCGCAAACTCTTCGCTTTGCTTGCAAAACTCGCACAAGNNCAAGGCGTCTGCCGTGGGGCGGTTTATAACCGCCGCTTTGCGGTCTGAAAAATTCTCTTTTTTCCCTGCATTTATTTTTTCGAGCGCCTTTTCTCTATACATCTTCGTCGCCCTCCACACTCGGGCCGCAGTACGAAAAGTATCGGCACCACAAACAACACTTTTTACAGCGTTTTTCCTTTTTCGTCCACAGCTTAAACCGTGGGCGAAGCTCGCGAATGATTGTTTTTAAATTCATAAGCTTCCTCTTCTTTCTGCCCCGAGGTTGCAGCCTCGGGGCGTGTGTGATTGATTTTTGCAAGTGACGGAGCTGAACCGTCCGAAAAATCGCCGACCGCGGACCTGCATATTTTGGGGAACGGGCGGAATTGAACCGCCGACTTTTTTGCCCTCATTCAAATGTGTGTGCTATTAAGTATTCTTAGAGGATATATGAGTTTGGGGATTATTTTGTTTTGATAAGCGGTCAAATATTAAATTGTTTTTTTTATTTATGAGGTAACTTAAAAAAAGCCGAACCTTCCGTTCCCATATCTCGCCGTCTGTCCGCGCCGTCAAGCGTCTTTCCGCTTTGCCGTTTTTTTAATCGAAGCTGTGCGCCTTGACATAATTTTCAATGTACTTTTCCTGCTTTGCATTCAAACTCTTAAGGTTCTTGTCGATGAATATGACATCGCCGAAATACACGACTTCGCACCATTCATCAGTCATTGTGCTCGGCAGTTGTTTCGCAAAGCCGTCGGCATCGTAAATCATAAGTACGTCTTTGTCGAGCGTTAAAGCGCCTGCATTTTCACAGTCGATTTCCCTTAAAATCGACTTCCTGTCGTTGTGCACCCCGCATCTTATTTGCACATCTCTACCCGGCATTTTTACCATACATTTCATATTTCTTCCTCCGAAAATCGCGGCACGAAGCCGCTTTATTATTTTTCTTTCAAAGCGAATTACCGCTTTTTCGTTTAAAAATCCATACGCGACGGCGAGAACAAGAAGAAAATCTATCACCGAGCGTAATATATTTTCAGTTGACATTTTATTTCACTCCCTTGCCGCTTTTTCAAGCTCTTCGGGATGACGGCTGTAATATGAAGTCATCGTCCTTGAAACTCGCTCGCCTATGTTTTTTCTAAGCTGCGCGACCTCGCTTTCGCTCAGGTCACCAAAGGGCTTCACCGTACCGTCGGGAAATTCCACAAAGCTTCTTCCGATGATTTGTTGTGCCATATACATTCCTCCTTGCTTCATCTTACGCTGAAACGGTTGTACATCATTCTTCGATGTAGTGAACGCAGTCGATGTTTGAAACTTGAATGATGCAGCCGAAGTTACCCGCACGATATATATTGATTTCATCTTCGTTTGCATCGTCGTATTTCGTTGCGATTCCTACCCTATATTTGTAGTCGTCGTATATTTTCATCCAGCCGCTCCCTGTGTAGACTTTTTCGTAATAATCGGGAATCGGCGTATTCATATCGACGATATACGCTCTGTAATCGCCGTCAGAACCGAAGTTTAAAATTGCGGCAACTTCTTTTTCTTTATCGAAAGTTCGAATCATAAGCGAAGCCATGTCACTTGTTCCGAGATATATGCTGTGGTCTTTGTAATACATTTTTGACTGTTCCTTTAAATAAGTTAATTAATCTCTAATCGGTTGCACAAAGCTTATATCAGCTCATCAACCGTCACGCAAAGGCATTCTGCCATTCGTTTAAGAACCATTATTGAAGGCGTTTTATACCCTTTTAAGATATAGCTCATAAAGGCTTCCGAAACGCCTACTTTTTTTGCAAGGTCTCTCTGCGTTATGTCACGCTCTGAAAGCAATTGCAAAACTTTTTTTGTATTCATTTTCCTATTCTCCTTTTCAATATAACCGCTATAACGGCGATATCGGCAATTATTATTGTTATATTTGCAATAATCAAAATAGCGTCTGAAATACTCATTGTGTCAGCTCCTTTTTTCAATTTTTATATTGACAACAAGCAAGCCCTGTATTATTCTTGAGATAAGGGCCGAAGCCCTTACCTCAACAGCTTTTCGAGCAACTCTGACAGAGCCGCCAAAAGCTGAATTACGGCGGTCGCGCAAAGAATGGCTTCTGTGGGAGAAACTTTGGTCTTTGCGCGGCTGTCTTTCTTTTTCTTCTGCTTACTCATTGTTTTTTACTCCTTTTTGTGTTATAGTTAAGTCAACCGCTTAACTTGGTTAAATTATATCTCTAAACTTAGAGAGTGTCAAGCTAAAGATAACTAAATTTAGAGATTTGTGCATTTGCACAAGAATCGAGGGATTGTTTTGTATATTTCTACCGACATAGCTGAACGCATAAAGCAAATGGCAAAAACGAAAAATGTTTCGGTCAAAAAACTGCTAATAGATGTCGGAATGGGTTTTAATACGATGTCTAATATGAAGACATCTATGCCTAAGGCTGATAATCTTGCAAAAATAGCCGATTATCTTGACTGTTCCGTTGACTATCTTCTCGGTAGGACCGATAACCCCAAAATAAACAAATAGTATTTTAGAAACAGTGTTAGTAGAAAATCCCGTTTCTTTAACTATTTCTTTGCCTGTCTTCTATACGTTCAAGTGCAGCGATAATGTTCTGTTGGGTCCCAGCATTCCCCTTCTTATTGTGAAGAACGGCAGAGAGATACGTGTTGGTAATTCCCGCTTCACTAGCAAGTTGCTTTCCTGTGATTGCAGCCGCGTGCATGCGACCGACTACTTCGGCAGTCCAGTCCCAGTTCAAAAAAGTCACCTCCGAATTCAAATATTTTTGCATTGGCAGTTGAAACTTTTCTACTTTTATGCTATCATAAATACACTATCATTCTTGACAGCCGCACGGCTCGATTTTATTTCGGACTGCGTTTGGCTTTGTCAAAACCATGCAGTACAAAATTTTCAACTATCAAGTGCATTATAGTACGAAAAATCAAGCTTGTCAATAGATATAGGTAAAAATTTTGGTCTGCAGTTAATTTTTTCGCACCAAGGTGGTCTAATGAGTTTCTTTGAACGCTATGCTGTAACTTGCGTTGAACACGGAATTGAACCGTGCTCTCAAAAAGCCGCCGAACTTTTCGGCATTTCACGCTCCACAATTTCTTCGTGGAATACGAAAAACACATTTCCCAAAGGCGAAACCGTAGCTGTTATTGCAGACGCTTTGGGCGTGTCAGCCGATTACTTGCTTGGGCGTACAGATAATCCGATCGACTATGTGAACAGCGCACCTGTTGCAGAAAACGTGCCACGTGGCTATGTTGAGGCTGTCCCTGACTTCGTAAGTAAATTCAAAATGCTTGATTGTGTTGATAAAGCAAAAGCGGAAGCATACCTCGACGGGTTGCTTTCCGCTGATAAGTATCGGACTGAAATTCAAGTAAAGAACGCCTGATACGGCGCGAAGGAAAAATTCTCTATGTCGATTTTCAAAATGGAGCGACGCACTTTGTCATTGTATAATTATCGGAAAATGTATTCTAAGGTTGTCGATATTATATGGCTGAATTCAAAGATAGATTAACAGAAGCTTTAAATAATAAAAATATGTCTGCTGCCGAACTTTCTCGGTTGGCTGATGTCAACGAAGGGGCTATCAGTCAGTATCGCAAAGGTGCTTATAAAGCCACTCAAGAAAACCTTGAGCGGCTCGCAAAAGCCCTTGATGTTTCTATCGCTTGGCTAATTGGTGCTGATGTTCCTTCTAAAAGTGAAGCTCTAATTATTGGCGAAAACAACACTGCTCTCAAAGATGTTCTAAAACAGCTCCGCGAAGAAAAAGGATATACACAAGCAGACCTTGGAAAAAAACTCGGCGTAAGCAAAAGCGCTATAAGTATGTGGGAAAACGGATGCCGCTTTCCTCGCTTTGAAGATTTGGAAACTATCGCCGATTTTTTCGGCGTTTCACTTGATGTTTTCAGAGAAAAAAATAATATATCCACTTTTAATGAATCTTCATTTAAATATAGATTAGAAGAATCCCTGATAAAAACCGGCATAACCCCTGCAGAACTGTCACGGCTATCAGGCATAGACGAGGGCACGATAAGTAATTATCGTAAAGGAAAATATGAACCAAAGCCCAAGAAGTTAAAACTAATAGCAGATGCATTGAATGTTTCTTTTGAATGGCTCGCAGGAAACAGCATATCAACCGAATCGGCACAAAGTGCCCCTGAAAAGCACAAAAAATCCACCGTTTTTTCAACAACTAATATACTAAATGATATATCAGACTTTGAATTGACCTTTTCAGGTGACAGTATGATTAATGCCCGCATATTCGACGGCGACACTGTATACATTCATTGCCAGCCGGCAGTAGAGAACGGTGATATTGCTGCTGTTTTAATTGAAGACAAAATAACACTCAAAAAAGTTTACAAAACTGCAACTAAATTTATCCTATCGTCCTGCAACCCTATGTATGACGACATAGTATATATGAGCGATGAATTAAATCAGATTAAAATACTCGGCAAGGCCGTAGCTTTTACAAGTATACTAAAATAATGAGAGAGGGGGCAAAAATATTTTGCGGTTTGTTCGAGTTTTTAATAAATGAATGTGAGGAGTTTTCAAAAATGGGAAAATATGTTCAAAAAAGTTTAATGACAAATGAAAAAGTGGTATTAGAAGCAAAATACAGCCTTATACTTTTTGCGCCCTCGGTCGCCGTCCTTGTTTTGGCGATTCTGTTTTTCGCCGTTTCGCTTAAAGATGGATTCGGGGAAGCTTTTCAGAGCTTTATTATTTGGGCCGTTGTGGCCGCTTTGCTGAGTATTCGCGGCTTTCTTTACAACAAATTCAATGAATTTGCCGTAACAGACAAAAAGGTTATAGGCAAATCGGGAATCATTAAAACAAGCGAGCTTTCCTCTCCGCTTAAGCAGATTCAGAATGTCCAGGTTAAAAGTGGTTTCTTTGGCAAAATCTTCAAATACGGCACTGTTATTGTAACGACCACAACGGGCGTATATGCCTTTAATTATATCAACAAGCCTGCTGATTTCAGAAATATGATTATGTCACAAATCGAAAAGACCGAAGAAAATAAAATGGACCTGCACGCTCAAAAGATAGCGCAGGCTTTGAACAAAAACAACGAAGAATAAAGAGGTTTTTAAAATGACTCCAACACAAGAAGACGAAGAAGAACTACCGATTATTACGGCCGATATGACGGAGCGGGAAAAAGCCGAATTTTATATGGAACTTGACGAAACACACCCCTGTAACCCTGTCGTATCGCCGGAAATACTTCGCAAATCTGCCTTATCAAAAGACGAAGTTTTTATAGTCGAATATATGCGCCGGCATCCCGAGCGCATAAAAACACTAAAGTCTTTTTTGGAATATTAAAAAAAGACTTCGGAGCTGCAACTCCGAAGCCTTGGAATACCAATCAATCACACACTTCTGAAATGAATGGCATAATTATTATAGCCGTTCTTTCGCGTTTTGTCAATAAACCCGGAAGAACTTTTTTAATGCCGTTCGGAAAGGAACAAAATGAAAATCGCAGCGGCATATATCCGCGTGAGCACTGAGGATCAAATCGAGTACAGCCCCGACAGTCAGCTGAAGCTCATTCGCGAATATACGAAAAAACACGACCTTGTTCTTCCCGAAGAGTTTATATTCGTCGACGAAGGCATAAGCGGCAAGAGCGCACAGAAGCGCCCCGCCTTCAACAGAATGGTTGCAATTGCGAAACAAAAAGAAAACAGTTTCGACGTAATTCTCGTTTGGAAATTCAGCCGCTTTGCCCGAAATCAGGAAGAATCGATAGTTTATAAAAACCTATTAAAAAAATCAAACGTTGAAGTCGTGTCAATAAGCGAGCCTATGATAGACGGCGTTTTCGGCTCGCTCGTCGAACGCATCATAGAATGGATGGACGAATACTATGTCATTCGCCTATCCGATGAAGTGCGGCGTGGAATGACCGAAAAAGCCACTCGCGGCGAACCGATGTGCCACCCGGCGTTCGGATATACGATGCGCGACAAGCAGTATTATCCGAACGAAGCCGAAGCGCCCTTTGTAAAAGAGATTTTTAACCGTTATTTGGAAAGCGCAAATATTAAAGAGATAGCAATGTATCTTCAGGATTGCGGTATTAAAACGCAGAGGGGCAATCCCCCTGACCGCCGCTTTGTCGAATACATCTTGCACAACCCCGTCTACACGGGCAAGATACGTTGGTGCACAGAAGGGCGCGCCGCTTCTGCGCGCGATTATAACAATCCGAATATGCTGATAGTCGAAGGTCATCACGAAGCGCTCGTCAGCCAAGAGGTTTTTGACAAAGCGCAACTTATCTACGAAGAAAATTCAAAAAGATTCAGAAAATATCAGCGCGACGCGCAGCCCGTCGAATGGATGCTTAAGGGCCTCCTTCGATGCGGAACGTGCGGCGGTACGCTCGTCGCTACTTCGCGCGACTTATCTTCCGGCGCGCAATGCCACAATTACAACGGCCTGCGCGGATGCCGCGTTTCACATTATATTTCAATAAAAAAAGCAAACGCCATTGTTATTGAAGAGCTAAAAAAAGCGTGCTCTGCACAGATTTTCAAAATCGCTCCCGAAACCTTGCCGAAAGAAAATATAGACACATCGCTCGAATATGCGCGGCTTTTAAAACGCGAAGAAGAGAAGCTCTTGAAAGTTAAAGAAGCGTTTGAAGCGGGCATAGACACGCTTGAAGAATATCGCGATAATAAAAGCCGAATTTCTAAAAAAATCGAAGCACTCAAATCAGAGTATGAAAAAGCTCGGCTCCCAAAGCAGAAGCCGCAAGATATCGCGGCATATACCGCCCGCGTGCGCACCGTCATTTCAATTTTAGAAAATCCTACCGAAAGCGAAAAGGCGAAAAACGAAGCGCTGCGCTCAATCTTGACGAAAATTGTTTTTAACGTCAATGGCGACCTCAGAACACTTGACTTATACTTCTATATGTAGTCCCCTGCCGACCGCCCGCGCCCTCGCAGTCGACTGCAAACCGCCGCTTTGCCGCTGTTCCTTCATACTATCACTAAAATCAGTACGGCGGTCCGGACGGCGAATTGGGGGCGTCGCTCAGATATTTGTCACAGCGTTTTTCAATGCCCTACCCGGAGCTTAAAGGACTTTTGACCGATATTGGCACCGAAGAGCTTGGACATCTTGAAATGATAGGTGCTATTGTTTATCAGCTCACGCGGAATCTGACTGTAGAGCAAATCAAAAAAGCGGGCTTTGACGCGTATTTTGCAGACCACACAACGGGCGTTTATCCGGCTTCAGCTTCGGGCGTTCCGTTTAACGCCGCGGCGATTGCGTGCAAGGGCGACGTAATAACCGACCTTCACGAGGATTTGGCGGCAGAGCAAAAGGCAAGAACAACCTATGACAATATTTTAAGGCTTGTTGACGACCCCGACGTGAGAGACCCGATTAAATTCCTGCGCGAAAGAGAGATTGTTCACTATCAGCGCTTCGGCGAAGGATTGCGCCTTGCGACAGACAGGTTAGACAGCAAGAACTATTATGCGTTTAACCCGAGCTTTGATAAATAATTTCAGGCATAAGACAGCCGAACGAAAAACGGGCTGTGCGAAATTTGCGTTTCGCACAGCCCGATTCTATTTTAATTTTACATTAGCGCACCGAAGCTGTTAGCTCAAAGTGCTTACCGACTTCTTTTTTATATTGATTTAAGAAGCCGCGGGAGCTTTGTCAACGCTTTTGGAATGCCGCCGAGGATTTTGTTAAAACCGATAAACGTTGATTCGCCGTCGTTGAGTATCATAAGAAGCCCTTCGAGCATTTTCGGCGACATTACGCCCATGCTCATTGCCATAAAGTTGCGGACGGGAATCTGCGTTGCCATTGCGGCAAGCATTTTGCCGTCGCCGTTGGCGTCGGAGCCGTTTTTGGACATCATTTTTGTTATGAGTCTGCAAATTCTGCCGCCCCACTTTGTATGAGACGCGTCGTCAAGGCAGCAATATTTGTCAATCTTCTTATTCAAATCGCGCTCGGGTGTGGGAAGCTCGCCGTAAACTGCGGCAAAATCTTCACGCGTTATGCCCGACACGTTGCCGTAATAATTCGGAGCTGTCTTTGAATAATCGGGCACAGAAACCTCGGGTGCTAAAACGGTTACTTCGCTTTTAAGCTTTATATCGCGGCTTGAAGCGCCGACGAGTATATTGAATTTGCCGCTTTCAACGCACCAATCGTTTATGTTCACGTTATAAAACGCAAATGCGCGCTTTGAAAGAGTGAATTCTACTGTTTTCTCTTCGCCTGCCTTTAAAAATACCTTTTTAAACGCGCGAAGCTCTTTTTCGGGACGGTAAACGGTTGAAACCTCGTCCGAAACGTATAACTGTGCTATTTCCGCGCCGTCAACACTGCCTGTGTTTTTGATTTTAAAGGAGACTTTAAGCTCGTCTTTATCGGTAATATTTTCAGCCGAAAGAGCCAAATCGGAATACTCGAACGTTGTGTATGAAAGCCCGTGGCCGAACGGGAAAAGAACGTCTTTCTTTGCGGAATCGTAATATCTGTAACCGATATATACGCTTTCGCGGTGCTCCGAAGTCACAGGGCCTGCCGGATAGTTGCCGTAAGTGGGTGCGTCGGAATAAGAAAGCGGATATGTTTCGCTTGTTTTGCCCGAGGGGTTGACTTTGCCTGTAAGTATATTTGCAACTGCAATGCCGCCCGCCTGACCGCCGAGGCCTGAATTGAGAATCGCTTTGACTTCATTAACCCAAGGCATATTAACAACCGAGCCGCCCGCAAGAACGACCGCGGTGTTTTCATTTGCCTTTGCAACAGCCGAAATAAGCGCGTTGTGGCTTTTGGGCATTTCAAGGTCAATTCTGTCGTAGCCCTCGCCCTCAAAAGCCTCTGTAAGACCTGCGAAAACAATTGCAACATCGGCATTTTTTGCCGCCGCAACCGCTTCACTGAAAAGCGCCGCGTCTTCGCAATCTTTTGTCTTATCATAGCCGCGCGCATAAACAACGTCAACGCCGAGCTTTTTAAGATTGTCAAACGCATTGTCAAGCATTGTGGGGTTAATTACAGAAGAGCCTGCGCCCTGAAAACGCGGTGACTTTGCCATTTCGCCGATAACGGCAATCTTTTGACCCTTTTTAATCGGGAGAACGGCGCCGTCGTTTTTAAGAAGCTGCATTGAGCCTTCGGCAACCTTTGCGGCTGTCATATGGTGTGCATCTTTATCATATTTAAACTCTTTTTCAAGCGCGGGCTTTGACTTCATAATAAGGTCAACAACCTCGCCGACACGCTCGTTTAAAACATCCTCCGAAAGCTTTCCGCTTTTTACGGCTTCGATTATAAGCTTTGTGTTATAATCGCCGCTTGAAGGCATTTCAAGGTCTGTGCCGGCTTCAAGTCCGGGAATACGGTCAACAGATGAGCCCCAGTCTGTAATGAAAAGACCTTTAAAGCCCCATTCTTCACGCGCAATTTTATTTTGCAAGCGGTCGTTTTGAGAAGCATAAACGCCGTTGATTTTGTTGTAGGAGTTCATTATAGTCCACGGCTGTGCTTTTTTTACGGCGATTTCGAACGCGGTAAGATAAATTTCGCGGAAAGCGCGTTCGTCAACGACCTCGTTAATTACCATTCTGTACGCTTCCTGGCTGTTGCAGGCAAAATGCTTTAAAGATGTGCCCACGCCTTTTGACTGAATACCGTTTATAAGCCCTGCGGCGCACTCGCCCGCAAGAAGCGGGTCTTCGGAGAAATATTCAAAGTTTCGCCCGCATGTGGGTGAACGCTTGATGTTTGCACCGGGTCCCAAAATAACCGAAACCTTTTCCTGAAGGCACTCTTCAGCCATAGCCTCGCCCTGAAGCTTTAAAAGCTCGGGGTCCCACGAACAGCTTGTTGTTGCCGCCGTAGGAAAGCATGTTGTGGGAATAGAGTTGCTGAGGTCAACACCGCTTTTTGCTTTTTTGTCGGGATTGGCCTTTCTCAATCCGTGAGGACCGTCTGTAACGTTAAGCTTTACAAGACCGAGCTCGGGCGCTTCTTCAAGGTGCCAATAGTCATACCCCGAAACAAAAGCGGCTTTTTGCTCAAGAGTCATTTTTTTAACAATTTCTGCCTGCTTCATTCTCGTAGCCCCTTTAGCTATTTTATTTGTTTTAAAGTAATAATAAATTATGCGGCAGGCATTTTATATAATTTTTCCGATAAAAATGCTGTTTTCCCGTTGTATTTTAAAAAAATCGTGATAAAATAGAATAAATACAGCTGAAATTCGGGTGATTTTGATTTATGCCTTATGATTTGCTTGAAAGCATAGAAATACTTGACGACAACAAAATTTTTTCGGAGCGCGAAAGCGGCGTTACGCACACGCCGTATGAAACGGAAACAATGTTTTTTTCGCTTATTAAGCACGGCAATGTTGACGGCGTAAAAAACGGCATAGAACAGCTTCTTTCAAGCAACAAAATCGTTGCGGGCAGGCTTTCTGAGGACGCGCTGAGGCAAACGAAATATTGGGCTGTTTGCTGTGTTACGCTTGCAACGCGATACGCAGTGCAGGGCGGACTTGACGAAACCGCGGCATTTAATTTTTCGGATGAATGCATAATGAAAATAGATGTTTTAAAAAGCAGTACCGAAATTCTTGCATTTTTAAAAGACAGGTGCATTGAGCTTACAAAGCTTGTTTTTGCAAGCTCGCACACAAAAGACTGCCCATATGCTGTCAAAAAATGCGTTCACTACATAAACACAAATCTTCACAATCGGCTCTCGCTTGACATTCTTGCAAAAGAATGCGGTCTTTCGCCCGACTATCTTTCGGTGATTTTTAAAAAGTATATGAAGCTTAGCGTATCGCAATACATAAAAAAGCAACGCCTTAACACCGCGCGCGATATGCTGAACGGCAAGTACAGCTGTTCGGATGTGGCATACTACCTCGGTTTTTGCTCGGAAAGCTATTTTATAAAATGTTTTAAAGAAGAATTCGGAATAACCCCCGCAAAATACGCATCGTCGCTGAGCTTTTGACCCGGCGACGATTTTTTGTGAAGTATTATTTATAATGTATATTTAAAACAGTCCGCTGATTTTTCCGTT
>DJRI01000115.1:21367-26877 GCA_002440045.1 Ruminococcaceae bacterium UBA6364
TGCCTTTTGGGAAGCCCCGGCATTGTTAAAATATCGCCCGTTAGCACAACGATAAAGCCTGCGCCCGCAGAAACCTTTAAACTTTTAACGGTTACAAAAAAGCCGTTCGGCGCGCCGAGGTTTTGGGGGTCGTCAGAAAAGCTGTACTGCGTTTTTGCAATGCACACGGGAAAGCCCGAAAAGCCGAGAGAAGTAAGCTTAACAGCGTCTTTTTCGGCGTTCGGTGTAAACAAAGCGCCTTTTCCGCCGTATACCTTTTTAACAACGGCGTCAATCTTTTCTTTTATAGAAAGGGCGCTGTCATAAGCGAAGCGAAAGTCCCCTTTTTCTTCATTGCAAAGCCTTACAACCTCTTGTGCAAGAGCCTCGCCGCCCCTGCCGCCGTCAGCCCAAACGGTTGACAAAACGGTGTTAACAGAAAGCTCTCGGCACTTTTTGATTATAAAATCTATCTCTTTGTCGCTGTCCGTCGGAAAACGGTTTATTGCAACAACGCACGGAAGCCCGTAAACGTTTTTGATGTTGCCTATATGCCTTAAAAGATTGGGTATTCCGCGCTCAAGCGCTTCGGTATTCTCAACATTCAGCTCGTCTTTTTTTAAGCCGCCGTGCATTTTAAGCGCCCTGACGGTTGCAACAAGCACAACTGCGTCGGGCACAAGCCCCGAAGCGCGGCACTTTATATCAAAAAACTTTTCAGCGCCGAGGTCTGCGCCGAAGCCTGCTTCCGTTACGGCATAGTCTGCACATTTAAGCGCGGCTTTTGTGGCGATTACGGAATTACAGCCGTGTGCGATATTGGCAAACGGGCCGCCGTGAACAAACGCGGGCGTGCCCTCAAGCGTTTGAACAAGATTAGGCTTAATTGCGTCTTTTAAAAGGGCCGTCATAGCCCCTGCCGCTTTAAGGTCGCCTGCCGTTACAGGCTCGCCGTCAAAATTATAGGCGACAACTATTTTTGACAGCCGCTCTTTTAAATCGGAGAGCGAATCCGAAAGGCACAAAACAGCCATAACCTCGGACGCAACGGTAATGTCAAATCCGTCCTCCCTCGGGACGCCGTTTTTGCCGCCGCCGAGCCCGTCAACAATGAAGCGAAGCTGGCGGTCGTTCATATCGACGCAGCGTTTAAGCGTTATTCGTTTAACGTCAATTCTAAGCTCATTGCCCTGCTCTATGTGATTGTCAAGCATTGCGGCAAGCAAGTTATTCGCCGCGCCGATTGCGTGAAAATCGCCTGTGAAATGAAGGTTAATATCCTCCATAGGCACAACCTGAGCATATCCGCCGCCCGCCGCGCCGCCTTTTATGCCGAAAACAGGACCTAAAGAAGGTTCTCTCAGGGCGACGGCTGTGTTTTTTCCTATGCGGCGAAGCCCGTCGGCAAGGCCTATTGTAGTGGTGGTTTTGCCCTCGCCCGCGGGGGTCGGCGTTATTGCGGTGACAAGAATAAGCTTGCCGTTCTTATTTTTGTTTTCGTTTAAATAAGAAAGGCTGACTTTAGCTTTGTAATTGCCGTACTGCTCGATGTATTCTTCGCCTATTCCCGCTGATTTTGCAATTTCCGAAATATGCTTCATTTTGCAATTCTGCGCTATTTCAATATCGGGTAAATACTGCATAAAATTCACCTCATCGGTTAGTAGTTGCCTATACCTTAAGTTCTGAATGTATATCGTCGGTATGATATTTAAGAAGCACGGGCTTTACGTCATTTTCCAAAAACTCTTCGACCTGAGAAACGCTTCTGCCGATATATTTTTCGGGCGAGAGCTGTAAAAGTATTTCTTCTTTTGAAAGCGGAATACGCTCGTCGCTTGAAAGACGGTCTATAAGGTCATTTACGCCGCCTTCAAGCTTCACTTTAGCCGCCGCGGCGTGAGAATGCACTCTTATAATTTCGTGAAGCTTCTGTCTGTCGCCGCCGCGCTTTACGGATTCCATCATAATATTTTCAGTCGCCATAAACGGAAGCTTTTCGTTTACGCGCCGCTCTATAACCTTGTCGTAAACAACAAGCCCCGATGTCACGTTAATATAAATGTTTAAGATAGCGTCAACGCCGAGAAACGCTTCGGATACGGCAATTCTTTTATTGGCGCTGTCGTCAAGCGTTCTTTCAAACCACTGCGTGCTTGAAGTGAGCGCGGGATTTAAAGCGTCAACCGTAACGTAACGCGCAAGCGCGCAGATGCGCTCGCAACGCATGGGATTGCGCTTATAGGGCATGGCAGATGAGCCTATCTGAGTTTTTTCAAACGGTTCTTCAATTTCTTCAAACGACTGAAGAAGTCTTAAATCGTTCGCAAATTTATAGGCGCTTTGAGAAAATCCCGACAGCACCGAAAGAATATACGCGTCGACTTTTCGTGAATATGTCTGCCCCGAAACGGGAACGCACGCAGAAAAGCCCATTTCTGCGGCAATAAGGCTGTCAAGCTTTTTAACCTTTTCTTCGTCGCCGTCAAAAAGCTCCATAAAGCTTGCCTGTGTGCCTGTTGTGCCCTTTGAGCCGAGAAGCTTAAGGTTTTCAAGCTGGAACGAAAGATTGTTTACATCGTAAAGAAGCTCGTTTATCCAAAGCGTCGCGCGCTTGCCGACGGTTGTGAGCTGTGCCGGCTGAAGGTGTGTATAAGCAAGGCACGGCATCGCCTTATATTTTTCGGCAAAATCCGAAAGATTTTTTATGACCTGCGCCGCTTTTTTAAGAATTATTTCAGACGCTTCTTTTATTGCCATAATATCGGTATTATCGCCGACGTAACAGCTTGTTGCGCCGAGATGAATTATCGGCTCGGCTTTTGGGCACTGCTGCGAATAGGCGTAAATATGGCTCATAACGTCGTGTCTTACAACGCGCTCGCGCTCTTCGGCAACGTCATAGTTAATGTCGTCTTTAAATTTTTCAAGCTCTTCTATTTGCTCATCCGTAATTGAAAGTCCGAGGGCTTTTTCGGCTTTTGCAAGCGCAATCCAAAGCCTGCGCCAAGTACGGAATTTAAAATCCTCCGAAAAAACATACTGCATTTCCTTACTTGCATAGCGCGTCGAAAACGGTGATATGTAACGTTCTTTATCCTGTGACATAGTGTGCTCCTTTAAGTGACTGTAATTGACTGTATAGCGTTGCCGCGTTTTTATAAATTAATTTTATCACACGGCGATTATTAAATAAAGCGAAATTTTAAAAAATTATAAGCCGTAATACTTTTTTAGGGCGTTAATGTCGCCTTTAGTGAGAGCGCCGTCGATTATAAAGAAATCATCGGCAAAAAATGTTGACGGGTTGGTTTTTCGGTTATACGTTTTTTCGCTGTTATCGCCGAAAACAAAAGGCTTATCGCACAAAGCACCTAAATAACGCGCTTCAATGTCATATTCGGCGGAAAGCTCAAAATCGTTATAAAACAAAAGCTTTCTTTCGCTTCTTAAAAGCGAAACCGTTACGTTTGTCCACCCGTGCGAAAGGCTTTCGGGGAAAGGAATGGTAACTTCAAAATCATCGTCGCCGTCGGCAATAACAAAAACAGTGTCATTACAGCGCATCTGCATGGAAATGCCCCTTACGCTTTGACCTTCGCCGAAGCTGCGCGCGGCAAAAACGCACACAGACCCTGTAAGAGAGCGGTCTGTTTTAAGCCAAACAGAAAAAGTAATGTCGCCCTTATTAATATCAAATCCGCTGATTTCGGCGCAGCCCGTTGCGCCAAGCTCTGCGCACTCACCTCTTACGCCGTCGGTATAATATTTAACCGCGCCGTCCTCTTTTATAACGGCGCTTTTTGAAGCGTCAAAAAGAGAGCTGTCAAGAAAAAGACACACTTTAAAGCGCTCTTTCGGAATAAATGAAAACAAACCGCCGTTTGAAAAAGCATCGGGAGTATCGAGATGTGAAACCGTGCTCGGCGAAGGCTCGGGGCGTTTTTCTGAAACGAAGCCGTCAAAGATTCCCGCGGGAACGAGCGAAGAAAACGCCTTTTCGTCACACTCGGGCACAGAAAGCCCAAGAGCTTTAAGCACAATCGCGGCAATATCGCGCGTTTGAAAGCCTGTTATTTCGCCCTTTTTCACGCCTTTTCCGACTGCGCCGATGAAAACATATTTTTCGGTATCGTTATAGCCGCCGTGCGAGTGATTATAACCGCCGTGGTCGGCAGTGACAATAAAAAGAGTTTCATTGAGGAGTCCCGCGGATTTATATGCTTCGTATATTTTGCCGACAAGCGCATCTGCCTTTGATATTTGTTCAAGGTGGCCGTTTGTGCCGTAGCCGAAGTGATGCCCTGCGCCGTCAACATTGTCAAACTGAACAAAAAGGAATTTAGGGGTATTCTTTACAGCTTCAACAATAAGCTCGCAAAGAGCTGCATCGCTTTCGGCGGTTTTTGTATCAACATTTGCAGAGCTTTCAATAACGCCCTCGTTAATCGGGTTCCACACGCAATAAGACGCAAGATAGCTTTCGGGAAAAGCGTTTCTTACACGCTTAAATACCGAAGGCAGCTCTTTGTTGCAATATTCTTTCTGTCTTATGTTGTTGTTTGTGAGTTTGTGAACCGTCGGCTTTACGCCGAGAAGCATTGCGCCCCAATTTTCGGCGCTTATTGTCGGGTCCATTGAAAGCCCGCTGTATGAAACTGCGCCGTTTTCAAAAATTGCGTCCATACACGGCGTTTCTGCCGATTTGTTAAAAATCCCCATACCGTCAACGCCTATAACGGCAACGTATTTATATATATTCTTATCCATAAAAAACTCCCGCTGAAATTACAAAAGCCGCCAAACATCGGCGGCTTTTAACTTTTGTTATTATTTTTAAAGCCGACGCTTATTCGGTGAAATCAGTCGGTACTCGCTTCTGTTGTGGGCGCAGACGTAACGCGCCGATTGCAAGAGAATACAGAATTCATCTGTGTAGCTTACTGTGCGTTTGAAGTATCAAGCGGGCTTGTGGGGTAGCCGTTCTCCCATGTTATGTCGAAGTTAGCTTTATCCTCAAGCTTGAACATAACGGAAACGTCGCCGTAGTTTGCAAGCGTTCCGCTGCCTGTCATATCGGCTGTAACGTTTGCCGCCTTGTAGTAATAAACGTTTGTAAGTTCATCTGTAAAGCGGTTTACGGTTGCGGTTATGGTGCAGCCGCTGTAAACAACGTCATAGTCGTTAAGTTTAAGATATGCGTTTGTTTTGGCAAGCTCTGCGGAATTAAGAATATCGTCTTTATCTCTGAGGTCAAAAGCTTTTGTAAGAACCTCCTGCGCTTCGGCGCTTGTAAGGTCGTTAAAAGCGATTGTTATGTAATAGTTATCGCCGACCTCTTTCATGGAAGCGTACTTAATATCGTTCTCGGTAAGCTTTGAAGCCCATGACTCGCCTTTAACAAAGAGTATATCCGAATTTTCTTCGCCGTAAGCGATGTTGCCCCTTGTTCTTTTGATATTTTCAAGCACAAGGTCTTTAAGTCCCTTTGCGGAATCGTTGATTGCGTCAAGAGAAGAATCTGTTTCTTC
>DJRI01000119.1:0-7400 GCA_002440045.1 Ruminococcaceae bacterium UBA6364
ACAACGTGCGGAATATAATCGCAGCTCTGCCGCGCGCTAACGGCTGACAACAAAACCCCGTGAAGCGGAAAACATATCCGTTCACAGGTTTCTCTTTATAACAATATAAAAATGATAATACGCAGTTACCGCCACGCAGGCTAACGGCTAAGAGCTAACGGCTAACGGCTCAAGCGGCTTCGCCGCGCGCTAACGGCTAACGGCTCAAGCGGCGAAGCCGCATGCTAAAAGCTAATAGCTAACAGCTGCCGGCTGCTTCTTGACAAATCCGATTTTACGTTATAGAATGGTAAAGTCGGAAAAAGCGCCGTGTAGACTTTTTTCGGCATTATTCGGCTCGTTACCGAATGTGTTCGCAGATAATCGGGGCAAAATTTTGCCCAACGATTTTCAACCGCAATAAACCGCCGTTTAAATTGGGCACAAATACAAACGTCTGCTCTTTAAAAGTATTTGCGCACCCTATTATGGGCGGAAGCTGTAAACGGTTTTGCCGCAAATGCGGCATTTTTTGTGCGTTAAAACGGGGATGCCGTGTCGGGCGCAAAAGTGCCTTCCCCGAAAAGATGCCGATTAATTATTTCAGGACAATCGGCGCCGAAAAAAGCGTGTTCGGTTTTTTTAAAAGAAAAATTAAAGACTTCTCAGATTCGTTATTCACCGCGCTTTTTATCGGGTTTTATCACAAAAATCAATTCAAACAAAAGACCGTTTATCAGTCAGGGCGAAGCCCGAATTATAGGTAACAGTTATGGAAAAAACAGAGAAAAAAACAAAAGCGCCCCAAGACGGGCGCAAAAAAATCGCCCTTATAAGGCGGTTTTTAAAAGGTTGCCGTGCGCTTTTTGCGGTCAGTATTCTGTCCTCGGGCGTTGCGGCGCTTGCGGATATGATAAACCCGCAGATAATACGCGCCGCTGTTGACAATGCCATCGGCGGCAACGAGCCTACGTTTTCAGAGCCTGTAATGAAGCTTGTTGAAAGTGTGGGCGGCTTTTCGTACCTCGGAAAGCATCTTTGGATTATGGCGCTTGCTATTGTGGCGGTTGCGGGCGTAAAGGTCATTTCGCAGTATGTTTTCAGGGTGAGCAACACTGCGGCGTCCGAAAAGCTTGTAAAAAATATGCGCGACGAGCTGTTCTATCACATAGAACGCCTCCCCTTTTCGTGGCATATGAAAAACCGCACGGGCGACATAATTCAGCGCTGTACGTCCGACATCGAAACGATGAAAAACTTTGTCAGCGAACAGCTTACGTCGATAGTAAGAATTGTAATTCTTTTAATTCTTTCGGTTGCGTTTATGCTTTCGATGAACCCGCTTCTTACCGTTGTTGCGCTTATTCCCATGCCGTTTATAACGCTTTATTCACTCATGTTTCACAAAAAAATCGGCGACGGATTTGAACAGTGCGATGAAAAGGAAGGCAAGCTTTCTGCGATGGCGCAAGAAAATCTTACGGGCGTGCGCGTTGTAAGAGCCTTCGGCAGAGAGCGCTATGAAAGAGACCGCTTTGAAGAGCACAACGAGCACTACACAAGCCTTTGGATAAAGCTTGCAAAGATTATGAGCAGATTTTGGAGCACCTCGGATATTCTTTCGGGTATTCAGATAATGCTTGTCGTTGTTTTCGGCGCGGTGTTCTGCATTAAGGGCAAAATGACCGCAGGCGAATACATTGCGTTCATTTCTTACAACACAATGCTCATGTGGCCGATAAGGCAGCTCGGCAGAATGATTTCGGAGCTGAGCAAGGCGGGCGTTTCGATAGACCGCGTGAGCTACATACTCGATTCACCGCTTGAGCACGACAAAGAAAACGCCGTAACGCCGCCGCTTAACGGCGACATTGAGTTTAAAAATGTGAGCTTTGCTTATGAAAACTGCTCCGAAGTTTTAAAAGACATCAACTTTAAAATGAAGGGCGGCACAACGCTCGGCATTCTCGGCGGCACGGGCTCGGGCAAATCCACGCTTATGCTGCTTCTTGACAGGCTTTACGATTTGCCCCCCGAAAACGGCAAAATCACAATCGGCGGCGTTGACGTTGCCGATATGAAAGCCGAATATTTAAGAGAAAACATAGGAATAGTTCTTCAAGAACCGTATCTTTTTTCAAGAACGTTAAAAGAGAATATCGGCATAACCGACGACGCGCTGACTTTAACCGAAATTCGCGCCGCCGCAAGAGCCGCATGCCTTGACGATACGGTTGAGGGCTTTAAAAAGGGCTACGACACGTTCGTCGGCGAGCGCGGCGTAACGCTTTCGGGCGGGCAAAAACAGCGCGCCGCCATTGCGCGCGTGCTTACGCACCCGTCGCCGATTATGATTTTTGACGACTCCCTTTCGGCGGTTGACACCGAAACCGACGCAAAAATCAGGCGCTCTCTTGAAGAACGCTTCGGAACATCAAGTATAATTCTTATTTCGCACAGAATAACCACGTTAAGCAAGGCGGATAAAATAATCGTGCTCGACCGCGGCAGAATAGTCGAAGAGGGTACGCACGACGAGCTTAAAGCGGCGGGCGGAATATATCAGAAAATATACGAGATTCAGTCCGGCTTTGTAAAAGAATAAGGAGGAGAAGGAAGAATGAAAAACTCCGAGAAAAAACGCGAGCATCTTCCCTTCTTCGGATTGGGAAAGATTGTTCCTTATATGAAAAAATACCGCGAAAAAATCTTTCTTATGATTTTTTGCGGACTTATAGGCAGCTGCGTCGATATTTTTACGCCTGTTCTTCAGCGCTATGCGCTTAACCACTTTATCGGCGAAAACACGCTTGACACATTGCCCTATTTTATTTTGATTTATATTTTTGCCGTGCTTCTTACGGGCCTTGTAAACTACATTTCGTGCTATTTTGCAATGCAGATAGAGGTCAGCATTAACAAGGATTTGAGAAACGCCGCTTTTAACCATCTTCAAACGCTGTCGTTTTCGTATTTCAACCAAAACAGCGTCGGCTACATTCACGCACGCGTTATGAGCGACACTTCGCGCATAGGCTCGCTTGTTTCGTGGAGCCTTATGGACGGCGTGTGGCAGTTCTCGTATTTTTTGGGCGCCATTATAGTTATGTTCGTTATGAACCCGTCTCTTGCGGCGCTTGTTACTCTTATAGTTCCGCTTATCGCGGCGCTGTTTTCGGTGTTCCAGAAAAAGCTTATAAAAGTAAACAGCGAAATGCGCGAGCTTAACTCGCAGATTACGGGCAGCTTTAACGAGGGCATAACGGGCGCAAAAACAATCAAAACGCTTGTAATTGAAGATAAAATTACCGACAGCTTTACAAACGAAACGCGTTCTCTTTACAAAAAATCGGTAAAGGGCGCGCGCCTTAGGGGCGCTTTTGCCGCAACGCTTAACCTTGCGTCGTCGCTGGCGCTTGCAATCGTGCTTTGGCGCGGCGGCTATATCGCCGAAAACGAGGTCGGCACGTTTTCAATGTTTATGTCGTATGCACAGGGTATGATGGAGCCTGTGCGCTGGATAATCGACTGCATTTCGGACTTTATCACAACCCAGGTAAACATCGAGCGCTTTTCAAAGCTTGTCGAAACCGAGCCCGACGTTAAGGATACGCCCGAGGTTATTGAAAAATACGGCGACTGCTTTAATCCCAAAAAAGAAAATTGGGAAGAGATAAAGGGCGATATAGAGTTCAAAAACGTCGATTTCAAATACCCCGACGGCGACGAATACGTCCTTGAAAACTTCAACCTTAAAATACCGTTCGGCACAAATATCGCAATAGTCGGCGAAACGGGCGCGGGCAAGTCCACGCTTGTAAATCTCGTCTGCCGATTTTTTGAGCCGACCGCGGGTCAGGTGCTTATAGACGGCAAAGACGCGCGCCTTCGCTCACAGCTTTGGCTTCACAGCGCAATCGGTTACGTCCTTCAAACGCCGCACCTGTTTTCGGGCACGGTTAAAGAAAATCTTCTTTACGGCAACCCCGACGCCACCGATGAAGAGATAGAAAACGCCTTGAAGCTTGTTTCTGCCGAGAGCGTGACCGCTCACCTTGAAAACGGGCTTTTGTCCGATGTCGGCGAGGGCGGCGACCTGCTTTCGACGGGCGAAAAACAGCTTATTTCTTTTGCACGCGCTGTGCTCTCAAACCCCAAGATTCTCATTCTTGACGAGGCGACCGCCTCGGTTGACACAATAACCGAGCAAAAAATTCAGTCGGCAATCGACAAGGTTATAAAGGGCAGAACATCGCTTGTTATAGCCCACAGGCTTTCGACCGTCAGAAACGCCGACCTTATTCTCGTCGTGAAAAACGGAAAAATTATTGAGAGCGGAACGCACAAAGAGCTTTTAAAAGAAGAGGGCTATTATTACGAGCTTTATAAAAGGCAGTATGAGGACGAAGCCACGGGAAAGGCATTCTCGACAACCGCCTGACGAAAGCCGATAATCGCAAAAACACATAAAGGTTTTGAAAAAAGAACGTTAAATTTTTAACCGATTTTTTCAAAACCTATTTTCTTTTGCAATATATTGTGATACAATATTAACAGAATTTTTTGGGAGGAACCTTTATGGAACAGAGATTAGAACCCTTATTTACTCCGTGGAAGATAGGCAACTGCGAAATCAAAAACCGCGTTGTGCTTACAAGTATGGGCGGAACCGACCTTTTCGGCTGGATGGAGAAGAACCATTTCGACAAAGACGGCGCGCGCTTCATTCTTGAAGTTGCAAAAAACAACGCAGGTCTTGTGCTCCCCGGCTGCCAGCCCGTTTACAACCCGATGTTCGGTCAGTGGCTCCACAAAAACAAAAAGATGTTTGACGACTTAAAAGCGTGGATGCCCGAATTTCACAAAACGGGCGCAAAGCTTTTCGTTCAGCTCACGGCAGGCTTCGGCCGCTCCTTCACCGTAAGCGAAATGATGGAAAAGCTTTACACAAACCCCGCTTTAAGAGTTCTCAGCAAGCCCTTTATGGACCTTGACAAAATCACGGCTTCGGCAAGCCCCTCGCCCAACCGTTGGTCGGACAAGATTCCCTCCCGCGAGATGACAAAGGCCGAAATACAGGAGTTTATCGACAGCTTTGCAAAGTCAGCAAAGCTTTTGAAGGACGCAGGCGTTGACGGCGTAGAGGTTCACGCCGTTCATGAGGGCTATTTGCTTGACCAGTTTACCCTTAAATATGTCAACAAGCGTACCGATGAATACGGCGGCTCGTTTGAAAACCGCTATCGCTTTGCGGTTGAAATCGTAAAAGCCATCAAAAAAGCCTGCGGAAACGACTTCCCCGTTTCGCTTCGCTACAGCGTGCTTTCAAAAACAAAGGGCTTCCGTCAGGGCGCGCTCCCGGGTGAAGATTATGTAGAAGTCGGCAGAGATATGGAAGAATCCGAAAAAGCCGTAAAATACCTTGAAGAAGCGGGCTACGACTGCCTTAACTGCGACAACGGTACATACGACGCATGGTATTGGGCGCATCCGCCCGTATATATGCCCGAAAACTGCAACCTTGAAGATGTCGAGCATATCAAGAACTTTACAAATCTTCCCGTAATCTGCGCGGGCAGACTTGACCCCAGAGTTGCCGCAGACGCAATTAAAGAGGGCAAGCTTGACGGCGCCGGCTTTGCAAGACCGTTCCTTGCAGACCAGGAGTGGGTAACAAAGCTCATAAACGGCAAAGAGGACGACATTCGTCCCTGCATTCTTTGCCACAACGGCTGCTTTAATATGTGCCACTACAAGGGCGTGCCCAACGACCAGGAGCTTTCGGACAGCCTTCACCTTTCGCGCTGTGCCGTTAACGCCGAAACCATGCAGTGGAACAAGCACTACATCAAAAAGACATCTTCGCCCAAAACCGTTCACATTGTCGGCGGCGGCATCGGCGGTATGGAAGCCGCAAGAGTGCTTAAACTTCGCGGACACAAACCCGTTATTCACGAAAAGAGCGGCGTTCTCGGCGGAACGTTTATCCCCGCAAGCGCAGAGTCCTACAAGGGCAAGCTTCGCGAGCTTCTTAAATGGTACATTCGCCAGATGGACGTTCTCGGAATAGAGGTTCACCTCAACGACGAAGTTAAGGATATTTCAAAATTCGGCGACGCACCCGTTATAATCGCAACCGGCTCTGTTCCGCGCAAGCTTAAACGCGTGCCCGGCTATGAAAAGATGGTCGAAGCGTGCGACTTCCTCAACGGCGCACCCGTCGGCGAGACTGTTGCCGTTATCGGCGGCGGCCTTACGGGCAGTGAGATTGCATATGAATTGGCGCTCAAGGGCAACAAGCCGATTATTGTCGAAATGAAAGACGACCTTGTAAGCCAAAAGGGCGTTTGCCTTGCAAACTCGTCGTATTTAAGAGAGTGGTTTGCACTCAACAAGGTGCCGGTATATCTTGAAACCACCCTGAAAGAGGTTAAAGACGGTTCTATAATCTGCACCGACAAGAGCGGCAAAGAGCTTGAAATTAAGTGCGACTCCGTCATAAGCTGCGCCGGTTATATCCCCGCACCGCTTGCCGAAAAGAGCGGCAAGGTGTTCCTTGTCGGCGATTGCCTTGCTATAGGCAACCTTCGCTCGGTCGTCTGGAGAGCATACGACGTCGCAATGAAAATCTGACGGCAGCTGTTAGCTGTTAGCCGTTAGCTTTTAGCTTAATTTACGGCAACTTGCATATTGTCATTTTTATATTGTTATAAACCGAACCCGGTGAATGGATTGTATTTTATCCGTTCGTCGGGTTCGTTGTCAGTTGTTAACGCGGCGAAGCCGCTTGAGCTGTTAGCCGTTGGCTGTTAGCTGTTAGCTGCGCGGTTTCACCGCGATTGTAACCGCGCAAAGCGCGGTGTATAGCGGAAAAATGCTTCGCATTTTTGGCGGGCGGCAGGTTGCCGTTTCGAGCCGTTAGCTGTTAGCTGTTAGCCGTTAGCGCGCGGCAGAGCCGCGATTATATTCCGCATGTTGTGCGGATATTTTAAGGGAAACGTTGCCGCGTTTCGGCGGGCGGCAGTTTGCCGCCCCTACGGGAAAGCCTGTAGCCGTTAGCTGTTAGCGGTTAGCCTGCGTGACGGCGACTTGCATATTTCCATTTTTATATTGCTATAAAAAGAACCCTGTGAATGGAATGAATTTCGTCCGTTTGCAGGGTTTTGCTTGTTCCGCATAATATAATCTCGTGAATGGGCTTTGTCCGTTCATAGGGTTTATTTGTTCTGCATAATATAACCCCGTGAACGGATTTTCTGTCAGAACGCGGGGATTTGTTTTTTAAAGTATTTGATTGTTTACAGATTTATTTCGGCACGATAATTTGCCTGTCAATAAACACGTAATATAGGTTTTTCTACGCAAAAACGTCTCGTTTTCCGCGGCGATTTTCCTATCGTTCCCGTAGGGGCGGCAACCTG
>DJRI01000119.1:7436-32861 GCA_002440045.1 Ruminococcaceae bacterium UBA6364
ACGCGGAATATAATCGCGGCAACGCCGCGAGCTAAAAGCTAAAAGCTAACAGCTAACGGCTCCTGCGGTTCTGCCGCGCGCCAACAGCTAACGGCTCGCACGGCTCTGCCGCGTATCGGCTAACATTTGACATACGACGGCTGAACAAGTCAGTTTTTGTCAATAAAATGTTTATAAATACATATATTGTCATATATTTTCAAAAAACGGGCTGAATAATTCGCATAATCATATTGTAATTCGGGATAAGCTGTGCTAAAATAAAATGGCTAAACTCTATCAGTATGCGAAAGTGCGTTTTACTGACGGAGCCGCGCGTTTTGTGCATTTTAAAAAAGCACAATTCGGGGTATGATTTTTCGGAGAAAGAGTGATGATTGGCATTGTCTTTAGTCATAAATACCGTGACATTCATTAAAAAACATATGAAAGGGCTTTTAACCGCTTTAGACGCCGTTGCGCTTATTTTGGCGGGCGTTCTTTCGGTGGTGCTTAAATTTGACGGTTCAACCGCCGCGCCCGAGTGGTGTTCAAAGTGGCTCGGCGTAATTTTACTTATCGACTTTGTTTTGATGTGCGCCGCCTTTTTAATATCAAAGGTCTACAAAACCATGTGGCAGTATTTCGCAATAAGGGATTACGGCACGCTGCTTCTTGCATTTGTCGTGTCAAAAGCGGTAACGTTTTTTGCGTGCACATGGGTGTGGCTCGGCAATGTTCGCTCGTTTTCAACGTGGTTTGTGCTTTATTCTTCAATTCTTATGATTCTTGTGTTCTGCATAAGGGTCGGCGTGCTTCTTCTTTACAGGGTATGGCGCAAGGGCGTTATTGAAAAAAGCAGGGCTTCGGGCGAAAAAAAGAAAAAGGTAATGATAATCGGCGCCGGCAGCGCGGCGGACAGGCTTATAAAAGAATTTAAAACCTCGGTCGAATATTATTCAAGATACGACGTTGTTGCGCTGATTGACGACAACAGAAGAAAGAAAAACGAATATCTCAACGGCGTAAAGGTCTACGGCGGAAGAGATGTTATAATCGACACCGTAAACAAGCTCGGCATAGACGAAATTTATCTTGCGATTCCTTCCGCTTCGGAGGAGCGCAAAAAAGAGTTTCTCGATATTTGCAAAAAGACCGACTGTACGCTTAAAACGCTTCCGTCCGAAGCTAAATTTATAGGCGGCGAAAAAATAGGCGCAAAGCTTCGCAAGGTCGATTATACCGACCTTCTCGGCAGACCGCAGATAAAGCCCGACCTTACAAACGCGTTTTCTCAGTTAGAGGGCAAAACGGTGCTTGTTACGGGCGGCGGCGGCTCAATCTGCAGTGAGCTTGTGCGGCAGGTCGCAAAAAGTCACGCGCCGAAAACAATCGTCATTTTTGATATAGCAGAAAACGGCGCTTATGACATTCAGCAGGAAATTAAAAGAAAATACCCGGAAGTAAATCTTAAAGTGCTTATCGGCTCTGTGCGCGACGAACAGCGTCTTAACGAGGTTTTCAGCGAATATCACCCCAACATCGTTTATCACGCCGCGGCGCACAAGCATGTTCCGCTTATGGAGGACAG
The DNA here is from genome assembly GCA_002440045.1 of Ruminococcaceae bacterium UBA6364. Classification (GTDB taxonomy): domain Bacteria; phylum Bacillota; class Clostridia; order Oscillospirales; family Acutalibacteraceae; genus DTU089. Next base: position 9,007 of record DJRI01000119.1, read on the forward strand.
CCCCAAAGAGGCTGTTAAGAACAACATCTTCGGCACATATAACCTTGCAAGAGCCGCCGACAGATTCGGCGTTGAGCGCTTTGTTATGATTTCAACCGACAAGGCTGTCAATCCCACAAACGTAATGGGCGCAACAAAAAGAACGTGCGAAATGATTGTTCAGTCCTTTAACAAGGTTTCAAAAACAGATTTTGTCGCAGTGCGCTTCGGCAACGTGCTCGGTTCAAACGGCAGCGTTATTCCGCTGTTTAAAGAGCAGATTGAAGCCGGCGGACCCGTTACGGTCACCCACCCCGACATTATCCGTTACTTTATGCTTATCCCCGAGGCTGTTTCGCTTGTTCTTCAGGCGGGCGCAAGCGCAAAGGGCGGCGAAATTTTCATTCTCGATATGGGCTCGCCCGTGAAAATCCGCGAGCTTGCCGAAAACCTTATAAGACTTTCGGGCTACAGGGTCGGTGAAGATATTGAGATTAAATATACGGGGCTTCGCGAGGGCGAAAAGCTTTATGAGGAGCTTCTTATTGCGGAAGAGGGCATAAGAAAAACCGAAAACGATTTGATTTATGTCGCAAAACCGATTGAAATAGATTCGGACAGGCTCTTTTCACAGCTTGCCGTTTTGGGCGAGAATATCGAGAGCTTTTCAAGAACCGATATAATTAAAAAATTAAGCGAAATCGTCCCGACGTATACCCCGAACAATTCGGAGTATGAGGCGAGCATCTGCAAGAAATAAAAGAAGAAGGTATTAAAATGCACAACATTTCATTTTCACCGCCCGATATGACAGAAGCCGAGGTTGCGGGGGCAGCCGACGCCATACGCTCGGGGTGGATAACGACAGGTCCGAAGGTAAAAGAGTTTGAAAGAAGAATAGCGGCGCGTTGCCGTACCGAAAAAGCCGTTTGCCTTAATTCCGCAACGGCGGCGCTCGAAATAACTCTGCGCCTTTTCGGAATAGGTCACGGCGACGAGGTTATCACAACGGCATATACCTATACGGCTTCTGCAAGCGTAATAGACCATGTCGGGGCAAAAATCGTGCTTGTCGATACGCTTCCCGAATCGTTTGCCATGGATATGGACGCTGTAAGAAACGCTGTTAACGAAAAAACGAAGGCAATAATTGCGGTTGACATAGGCGGTGTTGTCTGCGATTACGATACGCTTTATAAAATAGCCGAAGAGAAAAAGCCTCTCTTCAATCCGCAGTCCGAGCTTCAGAAAAAGCTTGGCAGAATAGCCGTTCTTGCCGACGCGGCGCATGCCTTCGGCGCGGTTCAAAACGGAAAAATGTGCGGTGAAATCGCCGATTTTACTTCGTTCAGCTTTCACGCGGTAAAAAACCTTACCACGGCAGAGGGCGGCGCGGTCACCTGGAGAAATATAGACGGAGTTGACAACGACGAGCTTTATCACGAATGCCAGCTTTTGTCGCTCCACGGGCAGTCTAAAGACGCGCTTGCAAAAACGAAGCTCGGCGCGTGGGAATACGACATTGTTTCGCTTGCTTATAAGTGCAATATGACAGATATTATGGCGGGCATAGGTCTTGCTCAGCTTTNNNCACCTCAGCTTGAACGCTATGACAAAATGCTTGACCGCCGCCACAGCATAATTGAGCGCTATAACGCCGCGTTTTCGCCGTTCGGCGTAAAGGGCTTGCCGCACAAGACCGAAAATGCGCGCTCTTCGGGTCATCTTTATCTTTCGCGCGTTCCGGGAATAACCCTTGAAGAGCGAAACGAAATTATTATAAAAATGGCGGAAAAAGGCATCGCCTGCAACGTGCACTATAAGCCGCTGCCCATGATGACCGCTTATAAAAAGCTCGGCTTTGACATTGCAGATTACAAAAATGCATATAACCAGTTTGTCAACGAGATTACATTGCCGCTTCACACAAGGCTCACCGATGAAGAGGTGGACTACATAATAAGCTGTTACGTTGAACTTCTGAAAGAATATGTAAAATAAAACCCTGTGCAGCCGATTAATAAATCAATCGGCAGTTGCAAAACAATAAGGGAAGGTGCTTTTGTGTATAAAAAAGTTGTAAAACCGTGTTTTGACTTTATTATCTCGCTTTTTGCCTGCATTTTTCTTTGCCCTATAACGGCTGTTGTCGGCTTGCTTATTAAAAAAGAGGACGGCGGCAAGGTTTTTTACAAGGCAAAACGTCTCGGCGTTAACGGAAAGGTTTTTGATATGTACAAATTCCGTTCCATGAAAGAGAACGCGCCCGACATAAGAAACGACGACGGCACAACCTTCAGCTCGCCCGACGACCCGCGCCTTACGGTAATAGGCAAAAAGCTCAGAGAAACAAGCATTGACGAGCTTCCTCAGTTTATAAACGTGCTTAAAGGTCAAATGAGCATTTTGGGGCCGCGTCCCGACCCGCCGGAGTGGTATGAAATAAACAGCGGCGAAATGAGAAAAAAATACACCGTAAAGCCCGGAATATCGGGATACACTCAGGCATATTACAGAAACTCTTTGCCGCTTGAAGAAAAAAACAAAAGCGACCTTTATTATGCCGAAAATGTTTCGTTTTTGCTTGACGTAAAGGTCTTTTTCAAAACGATTAAAACGATTTTGTCGCACAGCGACGTTTACAGAAACGAAGAGGTTGTGGATTTTGCCGCAAACGAAAATAAGGCGGAGAGTGAGCGTTCAGAGTGAGTAAATATGAATTTACAGAGCTGAAATTCGATTCGGATTTGTTCGGTGTTGCATGTGCAAAGGTTACGCTGAACGAAAGACTTTCTTCGGGCGAGTTTGACGCGCTTTTAAACGAAGCAAAAGCGTATTCGTTTGTGACGGTCAACAATGTGTGCTCCGACAGCTTCAACAGGTATCTTTTGGGAACGCGTTCTCATGCGTTTTTGACGGACACGCCCGTTACCCTTTCAAAAAAGACCGAGAGTGCGGCGGCGCAAAGCGGCGTTCGCCCCGTTCTTGAAGAGGATATAGAGCCGCTTTCGGAAATTTCAGGAACTGCGTTTTCAAAGTCGCGGTTTGCAAGCGACCCGCTTCTTGATAAAGAAAAGGTCAGCGAGCTTTATTCGCTTTGGGTTAAAAACGCCTTCTTAAACGGCGAAAAAACGTTGCTTACTACGGATTTGCGCGAAGGCTTTGTGATTTGCGACCTTTCGGAAGAAATCTGCCATATCGACCTTCTTGCCGTGAGCGAAAGCGCAAGGGGCAAGGGCATAGGGCAAAAGCTTTTAAACGAGGTACAGCGGCTTGCATTTGAAAAAGGCTGTACCGAAATGCTTGTCGGAACACAGGCGGCTAACGTTTCGGCGCTCAGGCTGTATGAAAAGTGCGGCTTCAGAGTGGCTTTTACTTCTCAGACATACCATCTTCACAATTAATTGCGGCGCAAACAGGAGAAAGAATGAATATTTTGTATTTGGCGGGATATTTTTTTCCGGAAAACACGGCGTATACACATCTTGAAAACGATTTGCTCGATGAATTGTGCCTTGCGGGTCACACTGTCACGGTGATTTGCCCCGTACCGACAAGAGGCATAGATGAAGAGACGCGAAGGAAATATAAAAATATAAAAAAAGAAGAACTCAATTCGGGAAAAATAAAGGTTATACGGTTCTCGGCGCCCGATGAGGGCAAGAATCCGATAATCCGCGCTTTCAGGTATTTTTGGTGCAATTACAGAACGCTTGCGATTGCAAAAAAACAGACCGACGCCGATGTTGTTTTTGCCGCAAGCACACCGCCGACTCAAGGGCTTTTGGGCGGCGCGGTTGCAAAGAAGCTCGGCAAAAAGCTGAAAAAGCATATACCCTTTGTTTATAATCTGCAGGATATTTTCCCGGACTCTTTGGTAACAACAGGGCTTTCGTCAACCGACAGCCCGATTTTTAAGGTCGGCAAAAAAATCGAAGCGCGTACATACAAAAATGCCGATAAAATTATTCTTATAAGCGAAAGCTTTAAAAACAACCTTTTAAATAAGGGCGTGCCCGAAGGAAAAATAGAAAACGTTTCAAACTGGATAGACGCAAATTCGATTTTGCCGATAGAACGGGACGAAAACAAGCTTTTTGAAGAGCTTTCCCTGCCGCGCGAGAAATTCACCGTTGTTTATGCGGGCAATTTCGGCGAGGCGCAGGGCGCAGAGGTTGTGCTTGACGCGGCAAAGCTTTTAAAAGACGACGAAAGCATACAGTTTGCCGTTTTCGGAGGCGGCGCCGGATTTGAAAACGCGAAAAAACGAGTTGCCGACGAAAGCCTTTCAAACGTAAAAATTACCGCTCTTCTTGAACAGGCGCGCGTGCCCGAGGTATACAGCTTGGGCGACGTTGCCCTTATAACCTGCAAAAAGGGCGTCGGCAAAAGCGGAATGCCGAGCAAAACTTGGAGCATAATGGCGTGCAACACCCCGATTATCGCTTCGTTTGATACCGACAGCGAGCTTGCCGATATTATAAAAACGGCAGACGCAGGTTTTTGCGTTGAACCCGAAAACGCCGAAATGCTCAAGGAAGCAATTCTTTCGGCAAAAGAAAACCGCAAAAACGAATGCACATCGCGTATGTATGTTTTAGAAAATGCGTCAAAAGACGTCTGCGCGAAAAAATATGTAAAAATTCTTGAAAACTCTCTGTGTAACGGCTGATTAACACTTATGCATTCTCAATTAATCGGCGGCTACTTAGTATAAGCGGAGGTTCTTTAATGGAAAAAATCTGCCTTGTTTCACCGTTTCCGCCGCCCTACGGCGGCATAGCGAACTGGTCGAATATGATAAAAAGTCACTATGACAAAAGCGGCGAATATGAACTTAAAATAATAGATATTGCGCCCAAAACCCGCAGCACCGAGGGGCGCGGCATTTTCAGCAGGGTTTTTGTAAGCGGCTTTCAGATGCTTAAAATAAATAAGCAGCTTAAAAAAACGCTTAAAAGCGGCAATATATCGCTTATTCATATGACGACAAGCGCACAGCTTGCGATATTAAGGGACCTTTTGCTGTTAAAGACCGCAAAAAAATATAAAGTGCCCGTCGTTTATCACCTTCATTTCGGCAGAGTGCCCGAAATTTCAAAGGCAAACACAAAAGAATGGCGGCTTTTGAAAAAAGCCGCGGCGGCGGCAGATACGGTTATCGCTATAGACAATGCGTCGCTTTCGGCGCTTAAAGAATATTGCCCCGAAGCTCGTGCCGTGTTTGTTCCGAACCCGATTGACCTTTCAGAATTGCCCGCTCCTAAAGAGGGCGAAAAAACGGTCGCCTATCTCGGCTGGGTCATTCCGACAAAGGGAATTGATGAGCTTGTCACGGCGTGGAACACAGTCGGCAAAAATCACAGCGATTATAAGCTTGTGATTATCGGACCGTATAAAGACGAATATTTAGCCGAATTAAAAAAGAAAATATCGGTTGATAATATAGAATTTCTCGGCGAAAAGCCGCACGGCGAAGCTATGCAGCTTATAAACGAGGCGCAAATTTTCACCCTCCCGAGTTATACCGAGGGCTTTCCGTGCGTCATAACCGAGGCAATGGCGTTAAAAAAGGCAATTGCGGCGACAGAAGTCGGCGCAATTCCCGAAATGCTTTCGGGCGGCTGCGGCGTGACTTTCCCCCCGCGTGACGCCGACGCTCTTAAAAATGCGCTTGAAGAGCTTATAAGCGACCCCGAAAAAAGAAAAAACGTTTCAAAAAACGCATATAAAAGACTAAAAGAAAACTACACCGCCGAAAAAGTGACAGCCATGCTTGAAACTGTCTGGCGAGATGTGAAAAAACAGTAAGGAGCTACAAATGAAAAACGTCGGACTTTTCATAAGTGAAATGAACAGCGGCGGCGCGGAGCGCGTTGTATCGCGGCTTTCAAAAATTCTTGAAAACGATTACAATATTTATGTCGTTCTTTTTGAAGATACATATATGGAGTATGAGTGCGGCGGAAAAATCGTCAATATGAATCTGCCTGCGGGCGGCGGAATATTGAATAAGGTGCTTTTGCTTCTTAAAAGAGTACGGGCGTTAAAGCGGATTAAAAAAGAGTATTCGCTCGATTGCGTTATAAGCTTTCTTGACAGCCCCAACATTGTAAATATTCTTTCGGACGGCTCGTGCAAAAATATAGTTTCCATAAGAAACTATACAAAAAAAGAAAACAGCCGGAGCGTTCTCGGGAAGCTTACGGATATTTTTATTAAAAAGCTGTATCAAAAAGCTGATGTAATAGTCCCCGTGTCAAAGGTTATAGCAAAAAGCTATGAAACGGACTATGCCGTTCCCGAAGAAAAGCTGAAAGTTATTTATAATCCGTATGACGTCGGCGAAATACACGACCGTATGAAAGAGCCTGCCGAAGATGAAATAAAGGCTTTTTCGGACGGCAAAACGGTTTTCGTAAGCGTCGGAAGAATTATGCACCAAAAGGGCTTTTGGCATCTTATTAAAGCTTTCGGTGAAGTAAGAAAACACGACGAAAACGCAAGACTTCTTATTATCGGTGAAAACAGAATCGGCGACGAGCCGCAAAAGCTTGCGGAAGGTCTCGGAATTAAGGACAGCGTTATGTTTACGGGAAAGGTAAAAAATCCTTTTAAATATCTTGCTTTGTCAGACGTATATGTTCTGTCGTCTTTGTTTGAGGGCTTCCCGAACGGTATGACCGAGGCTATGGTCTGCGGACTTCCCATAATCGCGGCAGACTGCAAATCGGGTCCGAGAGAAATTTTAAACAAAACTCCCGATTTCGGGCGTGAATATACGGATGTAACCGAGTGCGACTTCGGAATACTTGTTCCGGAGCTTGAGGATGAAGAGAATTGGAGCGCAAAAGAACCTTTGACCGACGGCGAAAGGACTCTTGCAAAGGCAATGCTTATGCTTGGGACGGACGGCTCCAAACGTGCCGATTTTGCCGCAAAGGCATTAAACAGAGGCGCCGATTTTAATTATGACGCCTGCAAAAAAGCGTATGCTTCAATTATTGACGGATAACAAAAACTGAGAGGGAACAGATGGAAAAGCTTCTTGTAAGAAGAACGCGGCGGGATTTAAGCATAAAAACCGTTTGCCTTAAAATATCGCTTGCATTTCTCTTTTTAAGCGTTATTGCAAACAACGTGTTCGGCGAGGATGTAAACTATTATATAATATCAAAAGCGTGCATTTTTGCTTTTATGGCAATAGCTCTTGTGTCGCTTCTTGTCGGTGCGCGCTTTTTTGCGTCCGTGCCGCTCGTTTTTATACTTCTGAATTTTTATTGGATACTTATTACCACAATTTGGGCGCCGAGCAGAGCAAACGGAATGCAAATGCTCAGCACAATGACGCAGACGTTTATAATGGCAATACTTATGTATGAAATTATGGCAAACACCCGCGAGTTTGAGCTGTATTTTAAGGCGCTTTATTATTCGGGAATAGTTCTTCTTGCCTATTCATTATATATGTACGGCTTTGACGGAATGATAGAGCAAATGCAGGAGGGCGTCAGAATAGGCGGCGAGATTGCAAACCAAAACACCTTCGGTCTTGTTTTCTCATATGCATGTGTTTGCGGCGTTTATTTTACCGTGTTCAAGCGTCGGCCGCTTTATCTTGTCGGTTGTGCGGCGTTTGTTTTCTTTGCACTTTCAAGCGGCTCAAAAAAATCTGTATTTACGATTGTTCTCGGCATTTTGCTTGTTCTGTTGTTCAAATACGGAATAAAAAGAATGTACAAGGTAATCATTGTCGGCGGTGTGCTTGTTGTCGGTCTTTATTTTCTTTTGTCGCTTCCGATATTCGACGTTATGTCCGACAGACTTTTCAGCTTTCTTTCGGGTGAAAAAAACGAGTCGGATATTATAAGGACGTCAATGATAAGAGACGGTATGCGCTTTTTCTTAGAAAAGCCCGTTTTCGGCTACGGCTCGGACGCGTTCAGAACAATAAGCGCCTACGGCACATATTCACACAACAATTTTGTGGAATTGCTTGTCGACTACGGTGCGGTCGGATTTTTGCTGTATTATGCAATGTTCATCTATTTGGCGGCAAAGTTTTTTGCGGGAAAAGGGCGGAAAAATCCGTCTAACATAATGATGATGATTCTTCTCATAACAAGGCTTGTTATGGATTACGGAATGGTAAGTTTTTCTTCAAAGGGCACATGGATGCTTCTTGCGGTTGCATTTGCCATGGCACTGAATGAAAATAGATTAAAACGAGGCTTAAAGTATGATTGAAAAAGTTTTAAAGGCAATTAAAAATCCGCGTCTTGCGGCGCTTGTGCTGTTTGACAAAAAAGATAATCGGAATATGCCCGATGAAAAGTATCTGAAAATCAAATATTACCTTTCTTTAGGCAAAAAGCTTGACCTTGAAAATCCGCAGACTTTTAACGAAAAGCTTCAGTGGTTGAAATTATATGACCGTAAGCCGGAGTATACCATGATGGTGGATAAATACAAGGTGCGCGAGTATATAGAAGAAAAACTTGGTAAGGAATATTTGATCCCACTAATTGGCGTTTGGGATAATCCTGATGAAATAGACTTTGATTTGCTGCCGGATCAATTTGTGTTGAAATGCAATCACAATTCCGGCTTGGGAATGTATATTTGCAAAGATAAGAGTAAACTGACATCTCATGATATCAAAAGAATACGCGAGAATTTAGCGCGTGGTTTGGCAGAAGATTATTACTTGACCGGGCGCGAATGGCCGTATAAAGACGTGCCGAGGAAAATTATTGCGGAGAAGTACATGACCGATTCTGTTGACAGTTCTGACTTCACGGATTACAAGTTTTTTTGTTTTAATGGCTATGTGGATTGTGTGATGGTTTGTCTTGAACGCTCGAGCGGAAACCCAAAATTCTACTTTTTCGACAAGGACTGGGAACTTAAGCGCTTGAATTTGCGCGGAAAGAATGCTCCGGAAGGATTTACTATCGCCAAGCCCAATCTGATGGACAAGATGTTTGAGATTGCAACAAATCTCTCGGAAGGATTGCCTTTTGTGCGTGTTGACTTATATCAAAGTAATGACCATATTTATTTTGGGGAAATAACTTTTTTCCCGGATAGTGGCTTTGATGCCAACCTGCTTCCTGAAACCGACAAGTATTTTGGTGATTTAATTCGTTTGGAGGATGCAAAATGAAAACAATAGGATTCCCTATTAGCCATAAGGAAAACGAGAATCGTCGTGCCATGATTCCGTGCGATGTAAAAAAAATATCGCATCCTGAAATGCTCTATTTTGAAGAAAGCTACGGAGATGTGATTGGGTTTCAGGATCAAGACTATCTGGATGCCGGTGCGAATATTGCTTCGCGTAGCACTGTGCTGAAGTGCGATATCATATGTGATCCGAAAATCGGCGATGCTGACTATTTGAATGAACTTAACTCACAGGATATTTTCGGATGGGTTCATGCTGTGCAGAATAGGGATATTACAGATAAGTTGATTTTCGGCAAATTGACTGCTTATGCTTGGGAAGATATGTTTGATATGGGCAGACATATTTTCTGGAGAAATAACGAGCTTGCCGGAGAAGCTGCAATTATGCATGCGTTTCAATGTTATGGCAGAATGCCATATGAAACTGACGTTGCGGTAATAGGCAGAGGGAATACAGCACGTGGTGCTATTAAGGTTCTTAATATGCTCGGAGCGAATGTGATGCAATATGATCGACATATGGAGCAGTTGTTGCGTAGTGAAATCGGACAATATGACGTTATTGTAAATTGTGTTCTATGGGACATTACACGTAAAGATCATATTATTTACCGTGAAGACCTTTCCAGAATGAAAAGGAATGCCATGATAGTCGATGTCAGTTGTGACAGAAACGGTGGTATTGAAACAAGCGTTCCGACAACGATTGAAAGCCCAACATATGTGGTTGATGGCATCGTGCACTATGTTGTAGATCATACGCCATCGCTGTTTTACAAAACGTTCACATATAATAATTCGGAAGCGATTGTGCCTTATATAGAGGCGCTCAGTACGGAACAGCATAATGGTGTGCTTGATGCCAGTCGGATCATTTACAAAGGAAAAATTATTGACACCAGAATAAAGGAATTTCAGAACAGATAGTTATACTCAATGTAAGCTGTCGGAAAGACTACAATATGAACATACTTATCGGCGCTGATTTGGTGCCCACAAAAAGCAATTTTGAATTATTTAATAATGCAGATACAGACGCGCTTTTGGGAAAAGAGCTTAAAGAGCTTCTTAATTCTGCGGATTATACAATATTTAATCTTGAAGTTCCGCTTGCGGACGAAGAAACGCCGATAGAAAAAAACGGCCCCGCGCTTTCTGCACCAATTAGCACCGTTAACGGACTTAAAGCGATTAATCCTCATTGCTTTGCAATTGCCAATAACCATATTCTCGACCAAGGCGAAAAAGGGCTTTTCAGTACGATGGACGCACTCAAAGAAAACGGCATTTCTTTTTTCGGCGCGGGGAAAACCCCAGAAGAAGCTAAAAAAGCGCACATTTTCACCGTCGGCGGCAAAACCGTGGGCGTATATGCCTGCGTTGAACACGAGTTTTCGGTTGTTACCGATAAAACCGCAGGCGCAAATCCTTTTGACCCGCTTGAAACACCCGACGAGGTTGCGGAGCTAAAAAAAACCTGCGATTATGTAACGGTGCTTTATCACGGCGGCAAGGAGCATTACAGATACCCCTCGCCGAGGCTCAGAAAAGTTTGCCGAAAGCTCATAGACAAAGGCGCAGACCTTGTTATTTGCCAGCACAGCCACTGTATCGGCGCAAAAGAAGAATATAACGGCGGCACAATAGTTTACGGTCAGGGCAATTTCCTTTTTGATATGAGCAATACCGAGTGCTGGCAGACGGGGCTTTTAATTAAGCTCGACAGTGATTTTAAAATTGAATATATCCCCGTTGTGAAAGATAAAAATTGCGTTCGTCTTGCAGACGAAAAGCAAAAAGCGGAAATTCTTGACGGGTTTTATAAAAGAAGCGAAGAGTGTCTTTCTCCCGAGATTATGGACGAAAAATATAAAGAGCTTGCCGAAAGTATGAAAGACTATTATTTTTTGTCGCTTTTGTGCCGCGGAAACTCGTTCTTCTTTAAAGCGCTTAACAAGCTTTCGGGCGGAAGGCTTTCAAAGCTTGTTATCAAAAGAAGCTTTAACAGAAGAAACGGTTTGAGAATAAAAAATATTATCGAATGCGAAGCGCACAACGAGCTTCTTTTGAAAGGGTTAGATACAGTTGGCAAGTAATACCTCGGGCAAAAAGGTTGTTCTTAATTCAATAATTTATTCTGCAAGCGGCTTGCTTATAAAGTGCTTTTCGTTTTTCCTTTTGCCGCTTTATACGGCATATCTCACAACAGACGATTACGGCGTAACAAGCATTGCTACAAGCTTTATTATGACAGCCGGTTTTGTCGTGGCGTTTTCGCTGTTTTCGGCGGTAATGCGCTTTTATGTCGATTTAAAAGACGAGCCCGAAAAGCTTAAACGCTTTTACGGCACGGTCGTTACGTTCGTGTTTATTTCGGGCGCGGCATTCTTTTGCTTGTTTACACTGTTTAAAGGCGCGCTTTCAAAATACGTTTTTCAGGGCACGGACTATTACCCAGTAATTCTTGTAACGCTTATATCTCTTATATTTTACTGCCAGCACAATGTGTATGACAATCTTTTGCGCAGCCAGCAAAAAGCGGCAAAAAGCTCGATTCTCGGAATGGTATACTTTTTTGTTACCCTTGCGTTCAACATTCTTTTTGTTGTCGTTTTAAAAATGGGCGCCGTCGGCTCTCTTTTGGCGTCGCTTGCGGGGTATGTGATATACACGGTTTATTTTCTTATTGATATGACCGTAAAAAAAGAAATTATTTTCTGCCTTGACTTCAAGCTTTTAAAAAGTGCGCTGAAATATTCTGTACCGATAATGCCGCACAACCTTTCAACGCAGATAGCAAGTCTTATTTCAAAAATACTTATAGGCGACGCGGTGTCGCTTGCGGGCGTCGGCATTTATTCGGTCGCGGCGCAGTTCGGCAATATAGCCGACACAATACAGGTCTATGTTGACCAGGCATACGGCCCGTGGCTTTATGAAAAGCTTAACGCAAAGGACAGCGGCTACAAGGCGTTTATCCGCAGCATATCAAAAATGATGATTGCCGTTATCGGATTTTTCTTTATAGGAATTTCGCTGTTCTCGCAGGATTACATAATTCTTTTTGTGGATAAAAGCTATGCCGAGGCATGGAAGTTTGTTCCGTTTATCGTTTTGGTTTTTGCAATAAAAACGATGTATTACTTTTATGTCGAAGTGCTGTTTTATTATAAAAAAGCGTCAAAATTCCTGTTTACGGCAACGCTTACGGGCAGTCTTGTAAACCTGGTTCTTTCGTATTTCTTCATTAAGGCATACGGCGTATACGGCTCTATCGCGGCGGATGCCGTCGCAATGATTTTAAGAGTCGTAATTATTGTGATTATAAGCAAGCGGTTTGACGATATAGGTTTAAGAGTGTTTGACTTTATAAAAAATACCGTCGTTGTTTCAGCGTTTATATTCGGCGGGCTTGCTCTCTCTTATACAAAATATCAGTATACGTTCAGTTTAGTAAACTTCGCATATAAAATTGCCGTGATTGCGGTTTATGTTTTGCTTGTTCTTTTCCTTAACAGAAAAAGCATTAAGCCGTTTATTGCGGTAATGAAAGCGAAATTCGGAAAAAAGAAGACTCCCAAGGAGGCATAATTTTGAACAGAGCGGAATTTTTAAAAGAGGTTTTGTCAAGCGACATTTGCCCCGAAAATTTTGAAAGCATTTATGAGGATTTTAAAGCGTATCAGCAAAAAGCGCTCGATACCCTGTGCGAGTTTCACCGTGTGTGCGAAAAAAACGGGCTGAGGTATCAGCTGGCATACGGCTCGCTTCTCGGGGCGGTGCGCGATAACGGTCAGATTCCGTGGGATTACGACATCGACGTTTTTGTTCCGTATAAAGACAGATTTAAGCTGATAGAGGCGCTTAAAGCCGATTTGGGCAAGGATTTTTATTTTTATTGCCCCGAAATTGACAGCAAATGCAGGCACTTTTTTATGCGCGTTACGCCGAAGGGCTATAAAAGCGAGGTGCTTCACGTCGATGTGTTTTATGTAATCGGAGCACCGACAAACGAAGCCGAAATGAAGCCGTTTGCAGAGCAGGTTAAATTTTATTTTAATACGCGTTACGAAAAGCTTATTAAGCCCGTTGAAAATTGCAACGGCAGCATAAAAACTCTTTGCGGTATTCTTTTAAGAAAAGCAAAGTGTATGAAATACTCGGTAAAGGATATTACGTCAAATTACGAAAGACTTTGTTCCGAATATGATTTTGACGAAGTTCCCTACAGCATCGGCGCGGATTATACAGCCGTAAAAAGGCATTACGATACGAAAAAAATGTGGAACACCGTGCTTTATACAACGGAAAGCGGCGTTTTCCGTGTTCCCGAAAACTATGACGAGATTTTGACAAGCACCTATGGCGATTATAAAAAGATATTCCCGTTAAAAGACAGGCTCGATGAAATGATGTACCATTACAAAGGGCTTAAAAGCTTTGAAAATAAATAGTTTTTCGGAGGTCTGCTGTTATGAAAACAACAATTCTCGGCGGCGGTAATATCGGCACGCTTATGGCTGCCGAATTTGCAAAAAAGGGGCACGACGTAACGGTTTATACGTCAAAACCTGAAAAATGGAGCAACGAAATAGAGGTTTATGACGCTTCCGACAGACTGCTTAAAAGCGGAGTTATAAAAAAAGTGACCGACTCTATTGAAGAAGCGCTTGACGGCGCGGAATATATCTGGGTCGTTATGCCGGCACAGCTTTTTTCGTCGCTTGCAGAAAAAATGACGCCGTATTTAAAAGCGAGTCAGTATATAGGCATTGTCCCCGGGAGCGGCGGCGCTGAATTTGCTTTTCACGACGCAATAAAAAAGGGCTGCACGCTGTTTGGCTTTCAGCGCGTCCACAGCATAGCGCGCCTTAAAAAATACGGTCACGCCGTATATGAATTGGGCAGAAAAGACGAGCTTCAAATTGGCGCTATTCCCTCCGACAAGACGGTCGAAATCTGCGGCAAGGTAAGCGCAATGTTCGATATGCCGTGCGTTCCGCTTTCAAACTATCTTTCGGTAACGCTCACGCCGTCAAACCCGATTTTACATACAACAAGACTTTATTCCATATTTAAAGACCACACCGAAGGTAAGATTTATCCGAGAAACTTTTTGTTTTACGAAGAGTGGGACGACCCCTCGTCAGAAATGCTTATCGCCTGCGACGGCGAGCTTCAAAGGCTTTGCGACGTTATTCCGCTCGATTTAAAATCGGTAAAATCGCTTCGCGACCATTACGAAAGCCACACGGTTGATGCAATGACGAAAAAAATAAGCTCCATAAAAGCGTTCAAGGGGCTTACGTCGCCCATGACCGAAACCGAAAGCGGCTGGGTTCCCGATTGGAGCTCGCGCTATTTCACGGCGGACTTTTCGTTCGGACTTAAAATAATCCGCGACATAGCAAAAATGTTTAGCGTAGATACCCCGAACATTGAAAAGGTGTGGGAGTGGTATTTAAACGCCGCAAAGGTAAGTAAAGACAGCTATTTTGAAAACAAGCTTGACAAAGATAGCTTTTTAAAGCTTTACGGCGTATAAGACGGAGGTATGGGAATGGAACTTAACAGATACCAATTTGAAATTCTTTCATACGTTGAAGAGTTCGGAAAAAAGAAATATCCGTGGCGCGAAATCATGGACACTTTAAACATTTCGGGCAGCGCCGTTATGAAAGAGCGAAGCTTTCTTGCAAACGGCGGTTATATAAAAAAAGACGGCGAAGTGCTTGAAATCACCGAAAAAGGTCTTGAAGCGCTTGAGCCTTACCGCGTTGAGCGCGCCGTAATATTTGCGGCGGGCTTCGGTTCAAGAATGATTCCCGTTACGCTTGACACGCCGAAGCCGCTTGTAAAGGTCAACGGCGTTCGCATAATCGACAGACTTATAGACGCGCTCACAGCAAAGGGAATAACGGATATAACGGTTGTAAGGGGCTATCTTAAAGAAAAGTTTGACGAGCTTCTCGAAAAATACCCGTTTTTGAATCTTGTTGATAACGACAATTACGAAACCGAAAACAATATTTCGTCGGCGCTTCTTGCAGGCGACAAGGTTGATAACTGCTACATCTGCGCGGGCGACTTGCTTTTGTCAAACCCGTCCGTGATTAAAAAATACTGCTACAGAAGCAATTATCTTGCTTCGTATGCGCTTGAAACCGACGATTGGTGCTTTGACTTTAACAAAGGTTTTGCCGAAAATTACAGAAAAGGCGGCACATACTGCTTCAATCAGTATGAAATCGCGTATTGGAACAAAGAGGACTCGTTAAAACTCAGAAAAGATTGGGCTGCCGAGTATAAAAAAGAGGGCGGCAAGGATTTGTTCTGGGAGTTTATTCCGCTTGTTCAGTGTAAAGACAATTACAAGGTCGAAATAAGAGAGTGCAGTAAAACCGATATTATGGAAATCGACAATTTTTATGAGCTTGTCGAAATAGACCCGTCTTATAAAAACTATCACAGCGACAACGAATAAATGCGTTGCCGATTAAGGAGAAGGAGAGAAAAATATGTCCTTATTCACAGGCAAAACACTTATGATAACCGGCGGAACGGGTTCTTTCGGAAACGCCGTTCTCAACAGATTTTTAAAGACCGACATCGGTGAGATTCGCGTATTCTCGCGCGATGAGAAAAAACAGGACGATATGCGCCACGAGTTTCAGGCGAAGATGCCCGAGGTCGCCGACAAAATTCAGTTTTTTATCGGCGACGTAAGAGATATTGCGTCTGTCAAAAACGCCATTCACGGTGTTGACTATATATTCCACGCGGCGGCTTTAAAGCAAGTGCCGAGCTGCGAATTTTTCCCGATGGAGGCTGTCAGAACCAACGTTCTCGGCACAGACAACGTGCTTACCGCGGCAATTGAAGAGGGCGTAAAGGCGGTTATCTGCCTTTCGACAGACAAGGCGGCTTATCCCGTTAACGCCATGGGCATAACAAAAGCGCTTGAAGAGCGCGTTGCCGTTGCAAAAAGCCGCACTTCGGGCAACACAAAAATCTGCTGCACGCGTTACGGCAATGTTATGTGCTCGCGCGGGTCTGTTATTCCGCTTTGGATAGACCAGATTAAAGCGGGTCAGCCCATAACCATAACCGAGCCTTCAATGACGCGCTTTATTATGTCGCTTGATGAGGCGGTTGACCTTGTTCTTTTTGCGTTCGAGCACGGCGAAAACGGCGATATTCTTGTTCAGAAAGCGCCCGCCTGCACCATTAAGACCCAGGCCGAGGCTGTTTGCGAGCTGTTCGGCGGCAAAAAAGAGGATATAAAAATCATCGGCATTCGCCACGGCGAAAAAATGTATGAAACTCTTCTTACAAACGAAGAGTGCGCGCATGCTGTGGATATGGGCAACTTTTACAGAGTTCCGAGCGACAAGCGCGGGCTTAATTACGACAAGTTTTTCAATAACGGCGACGCAGAGCGCAACCTTTTGAGCGAGTTTAACTCAAACAATACGGAGCTTTTGACGGTTGAAGAAACAAAAGAAAAAATCGCCGCTCTCGAATATATCAAAAATGAGCTGAAAAAGCAGGAGAAATAATCCGATATGAAAATTCTTGTTACGGGTTCCGAGGGCTTTGTCGGAAAAAACCTTGTCGCGGCGCTTTACAATATTAAAGATAATAAAGACAGAACGCACCCCGAGCTTAAAATCGACGAAATATATGAATATGACGTCAATTCTTCCCCCGAAAGCCTTTCGCACTTTTGCAAAGACGCCGATTTTGTGTTTAACCTTGCGGGCGTAAACCGCCCCAAAGACCAAAGCGAGTTTTTAAAAGGCAACTTCGGCTTTGCTTCGGCGCTGCTTGACGCTTTAAAGGAAAACAAAAACACCTGCCCCGTTATGCTCGCTTCGTCAATTCAGGCGACTCTTTTGGGGCGCTATGCCGACGGTGAATACGGCAAAAGCAAAAAAATGGGCGAGGACCTGTTTTTTAAATACGGCGAAGAGACGGGCGCAAAGGTGCTTGTTTATCGCTTTCCAAATCTTTTCGGCAAGTGGTGCAAGCCGAATTATAACAGTGCGGTAGCCACATTTTGCCATAACACGGCAAACGATTTGCCCATAACGGTTAACGACCGAGGGACGCAGCTTGAGCTTCTTTATATAGACGATTTGGTTGACGAAATGCTTTCGGCGCTCTCTTCTCGTGAGCACCGCTGTGATTTTGACGGCTTAACCGCCGTGGCGAACGAAAACGGCAGATTTTGCTTTTCGCCCGTTACGCATAAGGTGACTTTGGGCGAAATTGCCGACTTGCTTTCGGAGTTTAAAGACCAGCCCCAAACGCTTGTAATACCCGAAATTCCCGACAAAAGCTTTGCAAAAAAGCTCTACAGCACATATCTTTCGTATCTTCCGAAAGAAAAGGTGTGTGTGCCGCTTAAAATGAACAAAGACGACCGCGGCTCTTTCACGGAGCTTTTGAAAACGGCAAATTGCGGTCAGTTTTCCGTTAACATTTCAAAGCCCGGCATAACAAAGGGTCAGCATTGGCACAACTCAAAGTGGGAGTTTTTCATTGTCGTTTCGGGCACTGCTCTTATAGAAGAGCGAAAAATCGGCACAGACGAGGTGCTTCGCTTTAGGGTGTCGGGCGACGACATCAAAGCCGTGCATATGCTCCCCGGCTACACGCACAACATAATAAATTTAAGTGAGACCGAAAATCTCGTTACGGTTATGTGGGCAAACGAGCAGTTTGACCCGTCAAAGCCCGATACATATTTTGAACCCGTGGAGGAGAAGTAATGAATATAAAGCTTGACTATTCCGACGTCAAATTTAAAAACAACGGCAAATTAAAGCTTCTTATAATCGTCGGCACAAGACCCGAAATAATAAGGCTTGCCGCCGTTATTGATAAATGCCGCAAATACTTTGACTGCGTGCTTGCACACACGGGTCAGAACTATGACTATAACCTTAACGGCGTGTTCTTTAAAGACCTTAAGCTTATAGAGCCTGAGGTTTATATGGACGCTGTCGGCGACGACCTCGGCGCTACGGTCGGAAATATCATAAACTGCTCATATAAGCTTATGGCAGAAATAAAGCCCGACGCGCTTCTTATTCTCGGCGACACAAACTCATGCCTTTCGGCAATAGCCGCAAAAAGGCTTCACATTCCGATATTTCATATGGAGGCGGGCAACCGCTGCAAGGACGAGTGCCTGCCCGAAGAGACAAACAGGCGCATTGTCGATATTATTTCGGATGTCAATATGGCTTACAGCGAGCATGCAAGGCGCTATCTCGCCGAATGCGGGCTTCCCAAAGAGCGCACATATGTAACGGGCTCGCCCATGGCAGAGGTTCTTCACAAAAACCTTGATGAAATAGAAAAATCCGATATTCTTTCAAAGCTTTCGCTTGAAAAGAAAAAATATATTCTTCTTTCGGCGCACCGCGAAGAAAATATCGACACCGAAAAGAACTTTCTTTCGCTGTTTTCGGCAATAAACAAAATCGCCGAAAAATACGATATGCCCATTCTTTATTCGTGCCATCCGCGCTCAAAAAAGCGCCTTGAAGAAAGCGGCTTCAAGCTTGACAGCCGCGTTATAAGGCACGAGCCTTTGGGCTTTCACGATTATAACAATCTTCAAAAAAATGCCTTTGCCGTTATTTCGGACAGCGGCACGCTCCCGGAAGAGAGCAGCTTTTTTACAAGCGTCGGCACCCCCTTCCCCGCGGTGTGCATAAGAACGTCAACAGAGCGCCCCGAAGCGCTTGACAAAGCGTGCTTTGTGCTTGCCGGAATTGACGAAAAATCGCTTTTGCAGGCGGTTGGAACGGCTGTTTCGATGAACGAAAACGGCGATTACGGCATACCCGTGCCCGATTATATTGAAGAAAACGTTTCAACAAAGGTTGTAAAGATTATTCAGTCCTACACGGGCGTTGTTGACAAAATGGTCTGGCGCAAATTTTAGGGCGTGTCGGTTCGACCCTCTTATGCTTATGCTTATGCTTGAGCAGCCGATTAATTAAATTAACTGTCGGTTTTACTGTTATATTGACAAACGGCGGTGAATGTCACGTTATAGTTTGACATTCACCGCTTTTTGTGTTATCATAAAAGGTGCAAAAAGAGTTTAGGGCTAATTTCGGAGGAGTTTTTATGGAATATACAGACGTTCACAAGGCGGCGCTTCGCTGGGGCGTTTCGGAGCGTAAGGTCACGGCGCTTTGCCGCGGCGGCAGAGTGCCCGGCGCCAAAAAATCGGGCAAGCTGTGGCTTGTGCCGAGCGACGCCGAAAAGCCGCTTGACGGCAGAACGAAAGAGTTCATTTATAAAAAAGAAAGCGAGGCGAAGGTCTCTTTGACAACGGCAAAATACACGGTAACGGGCGCCGCCGCAAATGCTGTTGCGGCGTTTGAAAAAACATATAAAAAACCGCCGGCGCATACGGCGTTTACGCCCTACAGAATTTGTCCTTTGGGCGCGCACAGCGACCATCAGCTCGGAAAAATCACGGGCTTTGCTATTGACAAGGGCATACACATAGCCTACGGCCCCAAGCAAAACGGCGTTATTGAAATAGCGTCGCTTCAGTTCCCGAAACGCGCGCAGTGGTTTGTTTCGGGCACGCCCGCCGAAAAGCAGGGCGATTGGGCTGACCATCTTCGCGGCGCGACAATCGCGCTTTTTGACCGCTACCCGTTAAGAGTGGGACTTTGCGCCGTTATAGACGGCGAGCTTCCCATAGGCGGGCTTTCCTCTTCGGCGGCGGTAATAATCACGTTTTTGTCGGCGCTTTGCCACTTAAACGGCATTTCGCTTTCGCCTAAAGAGCTTATAGAAATATCAAAAGAAGCCGAAAACAAATATGTCGGAGTTGCCTGCGGCAAGCTTGACCAATCGTGCGAGGTCTATTGCAGAAAAGACAGCCTTTTATATATGGACCTTTCAGACGACAGCTATGAGCTTATAAAGCAGCCCGAAAATATGAAGCCCTATGAAATAGCCATTTTCTTTTCGGGGCTTGAGCGTTCGCTTGCAAGCTCAAAATTCAATATGCGCGTTGACGAGTGCCGTTCTGCGGCATACGCCCTGAAAGCGTTTTCGGGTATGGAATACGGCAAGTTTGAAGAAACAAACCTGCGCGACGTGCCTTATGAAGTCTATCTTGAATATAAAGACAGACTGCCCGAAAATTGGGCAAAGCGCGCCGAGCATTGGTACACCGAGTTTATGCGCGTCGAAAAGGGCGCCGAGGCTTGGCGGCGCGGCAATATTGAAGAGTTCGGCAGGCTTTCGTTTGAAAGCGGCCGCTCATCCGTCTACAATTGGGAAACAGGCTCGCCCGAGCTTATTAAGCTTTATGAAATTATGACCGAAACCGAGGGTATTTACGGCGGCAGGTTTTCGGGCGCAGGCTTCAAGGGCTGCTGTATGGCGCTTATCGACCCCGCCTTTGAAGAAAGCATTTTAGAAAAGGTCGAAACAGAATATCTTAAAGCATTTCCGCAGCTTCGCGGAAAATACAGCGCGCACATTTGCCACAGCGCAGACGGCGTGAAACTTGGCTGAACGGAGGAAAACAAAATGAAATGTCTTGTTCTTGCGGCGGGTTATGCCACGCGGCTTTATCCGCTGACCGAAAATTTTCCGAAGCCGCTTTTAAAGGTCGGCGAGAAAACAATTTTAGACTGGCTGACCGACGATATTGCCGCGTCAGGTGAGATTTCGGAGTTTATAGTTATTTCAAACCACAAATTTGTGTCGTTTTTTTGCGATTGGGCAAAAACAAAGCCTTATAAAATAACCGTTCTCGACGACAAAACCGAAAGCAACGAAACGCGTCTCGGCGCGGTTAAGGATATAGCGTTCGCCATGGACGAGGTTAAAATCGACGACGATATTCTTGTAATCGCGGGCGACAACGTGCTTGACTTCAGCCTTAATAAATTTATTTCGTATGCAAAAGAAAAAAATGCTTCGTGCGTTATGCGCTATTATGAGCCGTCGCACGAAAAGCTTTTGAAATGCGGCGTAATTTCGCTCGGCAAAGACGATATTGTTGAAGAGATGACCGAAAAATCGCCGACTCCCAAAACACATTGGTGCTGCCCGCCGTTCTATTTTTATAAAAAAGAGGACGCAAAAAAAATAGACAAAGCGATAAAATGCGGCTGTAACACCGACGCGCCCGGAAGCTTTGTTTCGTGGCTTTGCAAAAATAGCGCGGTGTACGCTATGGAGATGCCCGGAAAGCGCTATGATATAGGCAACTTAGAGAGCTATAACACAATCGGAAATAATTATAAGGGGATAACGGTATGCTGACAAAAAACGTTGATTTAAATAACAAAACCATTCTTGTGACTGGCGCGGCGGGCTTTATCGGCTCAAACCTCGTAAACGAGCTTTTAAAAACCGCAGAGCCTGCAAAAATTGTCGGAATAGACAATATGAACGACTATTACGACGTTTCGATTAAAGAGTACAGATTAAAAGAAACCGAAAAGCTTGCTTCAAAAAAAGGCGCGGGCATTTGGGAGTTCATAAAGGGCAACATAGGCGACAAAACGCTTATTGAAGAGGTGTTTTCAAAATACAGACCCGACGTTGTTGTAAACCTTGCGGCACAGGCGGGCGTTAGGTATTCAATCACGAACCCCGACGTTTATATAGAGTCGAACATTCTCGGCTTTTATAACATTCTTGAAGCCTGCAGAAATTACCCCGTAGAGCACCTTGTTTATGCTTCAAGCTCGTCCGTTTACGGTTCAAACAAAAAAGTTCCGTATTCAACCGACGACAAGGTTGACAACCCCGTCAGCCTTTATGCCGCCACAAAAAAGAGCAACGAGCTTTTTGCGCACGCATATTCAAAGCTTTACAATATTCCGTCAACGGGCTTGCGCTTTTTTACCGTTTACGGCCCCGCCGGCAGACCCGATATGGCGTATTTCGGCTTTACAAACAAGCTTTTGAAGGGCGAGACCATTCAGATTTTCAACTTTGGCAACTGCAAGCGCGATTTCACGTTTGTTGACGATATTGTTGAGGGCGTAAAGCGTGTTATGCAGTGCGCGCCCGAAAAGAAAAACGGCGAGGACGGATTGCCCGTGCCGCCGTACAGGGTCTATAACATAGGAAACTCCAGCCCCGAAAATCTGCTTGATTTTGTAAGTATTTTGTGCGAAGAACTGGTAAGAGCAGGCGTTTTGCCCGAGGACTATGATTTTGAAGCGCACAAAAAGCTTGTGCCAATGCAGCCGGGCGATGTGCCCGTTACATTTGCCGATACATCGGCGCTTGAAAGGGATTTCGGCTTTAAGCCCTCAACGCCTTTAAGAGAGGGTTTGAGAAAATTTGCGCAGTGGTATAAAGAGTTTTATAAATAATGGGGGCATTTAAATGAAAATAGCAGTTGCGGGTACGGGCTATGTCGGGCTGTCGCTTGCGGTGCTTCTTGCACAGCATAACGATGTTACGGCTGTTGATATTGTCGAAGAAAAGGTTAATCTTATAAACAAGCGGATTTCACCGATACGCGACGAATATATTGAAAAATATTTTGCCGAAAAAGAGCTTAGTTTAAAAGCAACTCTTGACGCAAAAAAAGCGTATTCCGAAGCACAGCTTATTATAGTCGCCGCGCCGACAAACTATGACTCAAAGCGCAATTTCTTTGATACCTCGGCAGTGGAAGCGGTAATAGGGCTTGTTAAAGAGTGTAACCCCGAAGCGACAATAGTAATTAAAAGCACAATCCCCGTGGGCTATACAGAAAGCGTAAGAGAAAAATTCGGCTGTGAAAACCTTCTTTTCAGCCCCGAGTTTTTAAGAGAAAGCAAGGCGCTTTACGACAACCTTTATCCGTCGCGCATAATTGTGGGTACTGATACAAAAAACGAAAAGCTCAAAGAAAAAGCGGAGCAATTTGCCGCTCTTTTGAAGCAGGGCGCGCTTAAAGAAAATGTTGACACGCTTATTATGGGTTTTTCAGAGGCGGAGGCGGTCAAGCTTTTTGCAAACACATATCTTGCTCTCAGGGTCAGCTATTTTAACGAGCTTGACACATACGCCGAAATGAAAGGGCTTAACACAAAAGAGATTATAGACGGCGTTTGCCTTGACCCGCGCATAGGCTCGCACTATAATAACCCCAGCTTCGGCTACGGCGGATATTGCTTGCCTAAAGACACAAAACAGCTCCTTGCAAATTATGAGGACGTGCCCGAAAATCTTATAGAAGCAATTGTCGAGTCGAACCGCACGCGCAAAGATTTTATTGCCGAAAGAGTGCTTGAAATTGCGGGGGCATACGCCGCAAATGACGCGTGGGACGAAAATAAAGAAAAAAAGGTTACAATAGGCGTTTTCAGACTCACAATGAAAAGTAACAGCGACAATTTCAGGCAAAGCTCCATTCAGGGCGTAATGAAGCGCATTAAAGCGAAGGGTGCAACCGTTATAATTTATGAGCCGACGCTTGAGGACGGCGTAACGTTTTTCGGCAGTGAGGTTATAAACGACCTTGAAAAATTCAAAACCGAAAGCGACGCCATTATCGCAAACAGATATGAGCCTTGCCTTGACGACGTGAAAGCTAAGGTTTATACACGCGATTTGTTCAGAAGAGACTGAGCGGTTTTAGCTGTTAGCTATTAGCTTGCGTGACTGCGAGTTGCATATTTTCATTTTTATAT
>DJRI01000072.1:0-14731 GCA_002440045.1 Ruminococcaceae bacterium UBA6364
GGGTCACGGCGGCGGCGACGAAAATCTTACCGCGGACTTTGTTGCGTTCGTCGGCGGCGGAAAGCCGAGCATTTCGTGCACCTCGGTGTGGGATTCGGTTATGGGTCACAAAATAATCTTTCTTGCCGACAAATCGCGCGAAGCGGGCGGCGCACTTATAAAAACGGGGCTGTAATATGAAAGAAAATGTAAAAAAAGCATTCGGCATAGGCATAAGAGTCGCCTTTGTAATCGCCGTTACGGTTACGGTAATTGTAAAATACCGCGAGCTTGTGTCGCTCGATGTAAGAGGGCTTGTTGCACACGCCGACAACGTGTATATTGCGGCGCTTTCGGTGCTCGGCGTTTATGCCTTAAAATCGGTGCTGTTTGTAATCCCCGCTTCAATGCTTTATATGTCGGCGGGGCTTGCCTTCGACTTTTTGCCGGGGCTTCTTATAAACGCGCTCGGAATTTTTATAGAGCTTAACCTGACGTTTCTTGTCGGGCGGTTTTTGGGCGGCGACAGAGTAGAAAAAAAGCTGCGCGAAACAAAATACGGCGAAAAAATAATAAGCCTTCGCGATGAAAAAACGGCGCAGATATTTTTAGTAAGGCTTTTGCCCGTTTTCCCGATAGATTTTGTAAGCCTGTTTTTCGGCGCTTCGGGAATGAAATATCCGCACTATATGCTCGTTTCGTTTTTCGGCATCATGCCGCGAGTTATAATAATAACCCTCTTGGGAGATAAGATTTACGACTATCTTCCGAGAGAGCTTATGATGATTCTTATTATTCTTGCAATAATCGGCGCGCTTATTTTCGGCACCGTCAAATACATTAAAAAGGTTTCTTCAAAAAAGAACGGTCAATAATGCATATCGCAAGCCGCAAGGTCTTTCAGTACATTGTACTGAGCCGCGGCTTCTTTTTTTGCAAGGCAAAGGTTGTGGTCGCGGTAGTTTCCGCATTCTTCGGGGCTTACACCGGGAATTTCGCCCTCGTATTCGCTTATGAATTTAAGCGCCCTTTTCGTAAGCTCAAGCGCTTCGCCGTCCGTTATGCCCGTTGTGAGAAAATAAAAACCCGTTCTGCAGCCCATAGGTCCGAAATAAATTATGTTTTTTGAATATTCCGAATTGCGCGCAAATGTCGCAAAAAGATGCTCAATGGTGTGCATGGCACCCGTTTCCATAACAGGCTCTATGTTGGGGCGGCGCATTCTTATGTCGTATGTAACCACATCGCCGTCGATTCTTGAAACATACATTCCCTTTAAAAGCTTTGTATGGTCTATTTTAAAGCTTTCGATTTTTTCCATAGAAATTTTCCTCCGTTCCGCTTTTTCGGCGGATTTTTTTGTTCTCAGCTCTTTAAAAAAGTCCGATAAAAGCGTTTTGCACTCGTCCTCCATAAAGCCGCCCGTTTTTTGCGGCTTATGGTTAAAATCCATAACGGTCAAATCGGTAACGGAGCCGCACGCGCCGTTCTTTTTGTCATAAGCGCCGAACGTAACCTTTTTAATGCGCGAGTTTATTATAGCGCCCGCGCACATCGGGCACGGCTCAAGCGTCACAAACATTTCGCACTGCCAAAGCCGCCAGCCCGAAAGCCTTTTGCAGGCGCTGTCTATCGCCTCTATTTCGGCGTGGCAAAGCGCGTTTTTCTGCGTTTCGCGGCGGTTTCTTCCCGTGCCGACAATTTCGCCGTCAAGCGCAACCACCGCGCCGACGGGCACTTCGCCCTCACAGAACGAAAGCTTCGCTAAAGCGAGCGCCTCTGTCATAAGCTCTTTTTCCGTCATAATTTAAGAAGCAAAGCTTATTTGCATTGCCGCCTCGGCAAAGAAAATCACCGTGGCGATAATGATAAGCGGATTTGTTACAAAATATTTGAACTTTGTGCCTGTCGAAAGGTCGCTTTCGCCTTTTACGGACAGCGTATTGTCCTCTTTTTTGAACTTAACAAGATAGACAACAAGCGAAACAACGCCCACAAGAAGGAACACACCCGTAATTATGCCGACAACAGAGCCTGCCGTTTCTTCGGAAGAATAAAGCGTGATTGCTGAATAAAGGCACGAAAGCGAATTGACCATGGCGTGAACGGTGATGCTCACCCACAAAGAGCCGCTTGCCATAGCAGCATATCCGAGGAAAAGCCCGCATATAAAGGCAAAGGGTATTTGCGTGGGGTTGCCGTGGAACACCGAGAAGACAAACGCCGAAGCAATTATTGCAAACGCGTTGCCGTATTTTTTCAAGCTTTGCATTACAAAGCCGCGCATTGCAAGCTCCTCTGTAAGCGGCGGTATTATCGCCGTGCCGACAAAGAGGAAAATAACCTCGCCGAGATTTGTGGGGTCTGGGCCTGTCGAATATTCAAAAATAATTCCCATGCTTTCAAAAAACGACACGATTATGCTTGTGGCGTAGTTTGCAAGAAGACAGCCGCCGAAGCAGATAAATATAAGAAGCGCCGTTTTTAAGGGTGAAAGCTTTGACGCACCGAGCGGTATTTTTATGCTCTTGTCTTTTGACTTATAAATAAGCCCCGCAACGGTAAACGGAAGCGCCACCGTGAAAACAGAGTAGAATATGCCCATTGCCGAGCAGAAAAGCGAATTTGTAAGATAAAGCTCGCGGAAGTTTGAAAGAAGAAGCACCGCGCTGAAAACGGAACCCGCACCCAAAAACAGGAAC
This sequence comes from Ruminococcaceae bacterium UBA6364, assembly GCA_002440045.1. Classification (GTDB taxonomy): domain Bacteria; phylum Bacillota; class Clostridia; order Oscillospirales; family Acutalibacteraceae; genus DTU089. Next base: position 2,682 of record DJRI01000072.1, read on the forward strand.
ATGGCAATCCCGGGGAAGCTTGCCGCTTTTCTGATATTGCGTTTTTGCTCGCGAAGCTTTGCCATTCGCTGCTGCTGCTCGTAATAATAGCGGTTGTCCATCATGGGGATAGGTCTGCCGTAGTGATACTGCGGCGCGCCGTTGTTGTTATAAGCATTATAAATCTGCGACGGGCTTGTGTTGCCGTAAGCGCCGTTATAATTGCCGTTGTTGGGGTTAAAGCCGCCGCTTTGGTTATAACCGTTGTTGGGGTTATATCCGTTATTCGGGTTAAAACCGGCATTTTGATTAAAGCCGTTATTTTGATTAAATCCGCCGTTTTGCGCGCCCTGCTGTGAATAAGCGCCGCCCTGCGGCGGGTTTTGCTGCGGTCTTTCACCGTTATTAAACGCGGTGTTTGCATTTTCACTTGTGTTTGCAAAAGAGCCGCCGCCGACATTTTGCTGAGCACCGTTAAAATCGGTGTTGTTGTTTTCGGGATAAGCCATATAAACACCTTCACTGATAATTTTCTGTATACTATTAGAATTATACCAATAAGCATATTAAATATCAACAGCTAAATTGTGTACATATAATGAATTTTTACAATATGTAGTAGTTGCGAAAATGCAAAAAACAATGTATAATTTAGGAAAATGACTATAAGGGCAAAAGTGCCTAAAAAGGGTGAGCACATATGGAACGACATACACTTAGACTTAAAATAGCGGGCGAAGAATACCCCGTTATAACCGAAGAAGACGCAAAATATATGGAGGAGTTAGCTCACGATATTGATATGAAAATGGCGTCTATCCTCAAAAACGGCAGACTTTCGACAACACAGGCGGCTGTGCTTGTGGCGCTTGAATACGCAGACCTTGCAAAGAAAAACGGCTCGTCGTCCGACAATCTCCGCTCTCAGCTCAAAGAATATCTTGAGGACGCGGCACAGGCAAAAAGCGAGCGCGATTTTTACAAGAGAGAGCTTGACAGGAAAAACGCCGAAAAAAAGCTTAACGACGGCGAAGACAGAACCTTGTGGGGGTAATTATGGAAAAGCTTCTCGTTAAAAAAATTCGCGACAGCGCAATAATCCCCACACGTGCAACCGACGGCAGTGCAGGATTTGACCTTTATGCATGTATTGACGCGCCCGTTGAAATAGAGCCGCATAAATGCGTCGGGATTCCCTCGGGCATTGCTGTATCCCTGCCCGACAAAAGCTGCGCCGCTTTTGTTTTTGCGCGAAGCGGCCTTGCAAGAAAGCACGGCATAGCGCCCGTTAACGCAGTCGGCGTTATCGACAGCGACTATCGCGGCGAAATAATCATCGGTCTTGTAAACCACTTTGAAGAAAGCTATGTTATAGAGCCCGGCGACAGAGTGGCTCAGCTTGTTATAATGCCTGTTTTCACGCCCGAAACCGAGGTTGTTTCGGAACTTTCCGAAACCGTTCGCGGCGAGGGCGGCTTCGGCTCGACGGGCAGAAAGTAATTCGGGGGTGTTTTTGTGTCGGTAATTGCCGCTATAGCCACTTCCGCAACCGCCGCAGGTATAGGCATAGTAAGAATTTCGGGCGACGGCGCAATTGACGTCGCCGACAAAATGTTTAAAAGCGTTTCTGGCAAAAAAATATGCGAAAAAAAGGGATATACCGCGCTTTTCGGGCACGTTTACGACGGGAGCACGCCTATTGACGAGGCTGTCGCCCTGCTTTTTCGCGCGCCGAAAAGCTACACGGGAGAGGACGTCGTTGAATTAAGCTGTCACGGCGGACTTTTTGTTCTTTCACGCGTGCTCAAAGCCGCGTTTTCCTGCGGGGCAGTCCCCGCAGAAGCGGGCGAATTTACAAAACGCGCCTTTTTAAACGGCAAGCTTGACCTTTCAAGGGCAGAAGCCGTTATGTCTCTTATAGGCGCTTCTGGCGAAGACGCGCGCGCCGCCGCATTAAACGCGCTTGACGGCGCTTTAAGCCGCGAAATACTTTCGTGCCGCGAAGCTCTTGCAAAAATTTCGGCGCATTTTTCGGCGTGGGTGGACTACCCCGACGACGAAATACCCGAGCTTTCGCGCGGCGAGCTTTTTTCGTCTCTTTCCGAAATTAAAGGACGTCTTAACGCGCTTTTACTTCGCTTTGACTCGGGCAAAGCCGTGCTTGAAGGCGTAGACACCGTTATAGCGGGCCGCCCGAACGTGGGAAAATCGACTCTTTTAAACGCCCTTTCGGGGAAAGAGCGCGCCATTGTAACACCCGTTGCAGGCACAACGCGCGACGTACTTGAAGAAACGGTACGCCTCGGCAATGTTACGCTTCGCCTTGCCGACACAGCCGGAATAAGAAAAAACGCGGCTGACGAAATAGAAAAAATCGGCGTTTCGCTTGCAAAAGAGCGCGTTGAACGCGCGGGGCTTGTTCTTGCGGTGTTCGACGGCGGCGAAGAGCTTTCGGAGGACGACAGAGAGCTTCTTTCATCATTAAATCAAAAACGGCTTATAGCCGTTGTAAATAAATGCGACAAAAAAGCATCTCTTAAAAAAGACGCGCTTTTGCCGTATACAAAAAATATCGTTTTTATTTCGGCTAAAAACGGCGACGGGCTTGAAGAGCTTAAAAACACCGTTGAACGCGTTGTCGGCACAGAGGGCTTTGACCCGACGGCGCCGCTTATCACAACCGAGCGCCAAAGGCTTTGCGTTAAAAAGGCTGTCGACGCTTTAACGGAAGCTCTTGACGCGCTGACTCTCGGCGTGACGGAGGACGCTGTTAACGTCTGCGTTGACGGCGCGATTGAAAATCTTTCGGTTCTTACGGGTGAAAGCGCCGCCGAAACCGTCGTAAACGAAGTTTTTAAAAATTTCTGCGTGGGAAAATAACAAAAAAATCACAAAACGGCAAAGTCTCTTATTGTGACAAAACCGTTTTTATATGATAGAATTGTATTTGTATATCCGGCGTTAATATTTTTTAGGGGGATATTTATGAAAACAAAACGAATTATTTCGCTTTTACTCGCAGTAACCTTTATGCTGCTTTCTTCAACTGCGGCATTTGCCGCGCGCCGCAAATGCACCTGCCATAATTCACCAGTTATAATAGTTAACGGTATGGGCGGCTTTTCTTACTACGTTGACGAGGGCACCGAAAACGAGCATTCGGTTTTCCCGCCCGAAAACGCGAAGCTTGCTTCAACGGTTGCCGCCGTAACACCGGGGCTTCTTGCAATGCTCGGCAAAAACAACGTTCCGTTTGAAACCGTCGGAATCCCCGCGATATACGACCTTTTAAAAGAATTCGGCTGTTCAAAAGACGGCTCTTCGACATATAACGTAACAACATACGTTTATAAGGACTCTATAGACAACTACCCCGAGGTCCTTTCCGAAACGACCAACGAAGGCGGAATGGCGGCTTCGGCATACGAAAGGCTCGAAAAAGACCACGCCTATCGCTACACCTACGACTGGCGTATGTCGCCGCTCACAAACGCTGAAAACCTTAGAAGCTTTGTTGAGCTTGCAAAGAAAAAATCGGGTCACGACAAAGTTAACATCATCTGCTGCAGCATGGGCGGCATTCAGACCATGGGCTATATCTACAAATACGGCACAGCCGATATAGACTCGATTTCGTTTATGTCGTCAACCTTTACGGGCGTTGATATGATAGGCGATATTCTTACAAAGAATATTGACATTGACTTTAACGGGCTTTGCAATTATCTTGAAGGCCTCGGCGACAAAGAGACCGTTAAAACAATAAGTGACGCACTAAAGCTTCTCGGCGCTTCGGGCTTTACCGACAACGCCGTCGATTATCTTCTTGAAACCGAGCTTGACAACATATACGACGAAGTGCTTATACCTGTTTTCGGCTATATGGGCGGCATTTGGGCGCTTTGCAGAGACGACAAATACGAAGAAGCAAAATCGGTTATTCTTAAAGACGCAGACCCCTCGTTTGTTGAGCTTATCGACGAATTTCACTACAACGTTTTAAACAAGGTTGACGAAATTCTTTATAAGGCGCAAAAAGACGGTATGAGAATACACGTTTTCGCCCACTATGACTTCGGCCCCGTACCGCTTTATAAAAGAGCTTCGCTTCACAACTCCGACAATATTCTTGAAACCGCGCTTATGGGCGGCTTTGCAACGGTTGCACCCTACGGCAAAACGCTCGGCGACGCTTCTTACAAAGCAAAAGGCACCGTCTGCTCGGACGAAAGCCACTTGCACATCTCGCCCGACAGGGTAATAGACGCTTCGACCTGCCTTTTCCCCGAATACACATGGTTTGTAAAAGGCGTGTCGCACGTCAGGGTTGACCGCGGCTCGGATTATGAAGAGCTTTTGTGGAAGCTTGTTTTTTCAAAAGAACAGCTTACCGTTCACAGCTTTAAGCAATATCCGCAGTTCCTTTATCCGATTTTCAACGAAGACCGCGCAAACCGCCATTCTTACGGCGATGTTGACGGCGACGGGCATGTTACCGTCTCGGACGCGCGCCTTGCGCTTTTGTGTGCGCTTGAAATTGAAGAGCTTTCAATATACGCCCGCTCTGCGGCGAACCGCGACGGCTCGGATGTTGTTACAACCGAAAGCGCGCGAAACATTTTGAAATACGCCCTCGGAATTGACGGGGCACCCGATAACGAATAACAAAGGCAGGAGATATTATGCAAAGATTACTTACCCGTTGGGGCAAAGAATTAGATAAAAACGCCCCCCTTAACGACTACCCCAGACCCCAGATGGCGCGCGACAGCTTTATTAACCTTAACGGCGTGTGGGAATACGCCATTTATGACGAAAACAAAAAGTTCAGCGGCTATCAGGGCGAAATTGTTGTTCCGTTCAGCCCCGAAACCATTTTAAGCGGAGTTGAAAAAGCGGTAAAGCCCACCGACATTCTTTATTACCGCAGAACGTTTGAGTTTAAAAAGACAAATCACCGCGTTCTTCTTCACTTCGGCGCGGTTGACTATGAGTGCACGGTAACTCTCAACGGCAGAGAACTGGGCTCACACAAGGGCGGCTATCTTCCGTTCACCTTTGACGTTACCGCGTCAATTCTCGACGGTGTAAACGATTTAAGGCTCACTGTAAAAGACCCCTCCAACACAGGAGTGGGCGCGCGCGGAAAGCAGACCTTTAACCGCGGTCAGATTTGGTACACGCCGCAGTCGGGCATTTGGCAGACGGTTTGGATTGAAGAAGTGTGCGAGGATTATATAAGCGCAATAAAGCTTACGCCCGACATTGACGAAAACACGCTCACAATTGAGCTTTCGTTCAGCGACAAATCCATTCACGAGTGCGCCGCAATAGCGCTTGACGGCGACGACGTAAAAGCCGCCTGCAAAATTATTGACGGCAAAGGCGTTATGGCGCTTTCGGACTACACACTTTGGACTCCCGAAGAGCCTAAGCTCTACACGCTTAAAATCGCCGCCGGAAACGACCGTATCGAAAGCTATTTCGGTATGAGAAAATTCAGCCGCGGCATTGCAAAAGACGGTTTCCCGAGGTTTATGCTCAACAACAAGCCCTATTTCTTTAACGGACTTCTCGACCAGGGCTATTGGAGCGACGGTATGTACACCGCGCCCTCTGACGAAGCGCTGATTTATGACATAAAAACCATGAAGGAGCTTGGCTTCAACACATTAAGAAAGCACATCAAAATAGAACCGCTTCGTTGGTATTATCACTGCGACAGGCTCGGAATGATTGTGTGGCAGGATATGATAAACGGCGGCAGAGAATATAACTTTGCGGCAATCGGCGTCGCGCCGTTTTTCGGGCTTCTTACGGCAAACAAAAAAATCGGCCGCATAACCGACGGCGAAAAGAATTACAAATTCTATTCGCGCGAGGATAAAGAGGGCAGAGACGAATATTACCGCGATTCAAAGCTTATGATAGACCACCTTTACAACGTAACCTCGCTTGCTTTGTGGGTTCCCTTTAACGAGGCGTGGGGTCAGTTTGACAGCGTAAAGGCGTGCGACTTTTACCGCGAAAACGACCCGACAAGGCTTATTGACCACGCAAGCGGCTGGGTTGACCACGGCGCGGGCGACGTGAACAGCTTCCACATCTATTTCACGCCGTTCTGGTTCCCGAAATTTTCAAAGGACGACGACCGTCCGATAGCTCTCACGGAGTTCGGCGGCTTTTCGATGCGCCCCGAGGGTCACGCGTTTAACCTTGACAAGCTTTTCGGCTACAGAATTTACAAATCGCAGGAAAGCTTTGACGCCGCAATTAAAAAGCTTTATGAAAACAGGGTAGCCCCCGCCATAGCGCGCGGACTTTCGGCGGCAATTTATACCGAAGTGAGCGACGTTGAGGACGAAGTTAACGGACTTCTTTCATATGACCGCGAGGTTCTTAAGGTTACGCCCGAAATTATGAAAAAAGCAAACGAAAAAATAAAGCTTTAATATGCCGAACAAAGAAGATTTCAGTTTAACGCTGACTCCCGTTGCCTTTGTTGAAAACGATTTTACGGGAAGCTTCGGTATTCCGCGCCAAAGCGGGCTTGCAAAAAGCATTGTGTCTCAAATAATTTTTTGCGACGGCTTTTGCGACAAAAACGCGCTTCGCGGAATTGAGCAATACTCTCATCTTTGGCTTATCTGGGGCTTTTCCGAAAATTTTTCAAAGGGCTTTTCACCGACCGTGCGCCCGCCGAAGCTCGGCGGAAACACGCGGGTTGGCGTGTTTGCCACGCGCTCGCCGTTCAGGCCGAACCCCTTGGGGCTGTCGTGCGTTGAGCTTTTGGGCGTTAAAAGCAAAAACGGCAGGCTTTGTCTTGAAGTTGCGGGGGCTGACATTAAAAGCGGCTCGCCCGTTTACGACATAAAGCCGTATATACCTTATGCCGACATAAAAAGCGGCGCTTCGGGCGGCTTTTCGGAGGAACACAAAAACGACTTTAAAAACGTTGTTTTTGAAGAAGAGGTTAAAAACGCCCTGCCCGAAGATATTCTTTTTTCACTGCGCGAGGTTTTGAGCCTTGACCCGAAACCGCAATATAAAACGGGTGGCAAGGTTTATAAAATGACCTTCGGCGAATATGAAATAAGCTTTTTGTCAGACGGCGGCGACATAACGGTAACAAACGCCGCAAGGAGGGGAAAATATGTGCCGGATACCAAAGGCGTTTAAAAATTTCAAATGTACCGCGTCGGGGTGCAGCGATAACTGCTGCATCGGCTGGGAAATAGACATTGACTCTGACACTCTTATAAAATACAAAAACGTCACGGGCGGCTTTTCGGATGAATTAAGGCGCGGCATAACCTTTTCTTCCGACGGCTCTTTGTGCTTTAAGCTGATAAACGAGCGGTGCTTTTTTCTTGACGAAAACAACCTTTGCAGAATATACAAAACACTCGGCAAGGACGCGCTTTGCGACATCTGCCGCGAGCACCCGCGGTTTTATAACGACTACGGCAGCATTTTGGAAGAGGGCTTCGGGCTTCAGTGCGAAGAAGCGGTAAGGCTTCTTTTTGAGGGCGGCGGCATAAATTTAAGCGACGTTTCTTACGAAAAAAATCTTTCGCTCTCTTCTTTTGAGGACGAAAGAGCCGCGGCGGTATTCGATTTGAGAGACAGAATTTTTTCGTTTATTTACGATGAAACGCTTTCTCTCGGCGCGGTTTTTAAAAAAGCCGCAGCCGAAGCGGAGCGCACTCAAAAAAGTCTTTTCGGCGGCTTTTGCGAAGCGGATATTTTAAAAAGCGACGTTCTTTTGCGCTATATGGGCGATATGGAGCCTGTTGACGGTGTTTGGCCTTCGCTTGTTGAAAAAATGCTTCATGCGCTCCCCGCTTTAAAGAGCATAAGAAAAGAAATTACGTCATATTATGCCGAAAGAGGGCGCCAATACAGGCAGATTTTTTCTTACCTTTTATACCGCCACCTTTTTGACGCCGTTTACGACGGCGAAACGGCGGCGCGCACGGCATTTTGCATAAACTTTGTAAATATGCTCAGACTTTATGACGCCTACATAATAAAAGAAAACGGCGCGTTTTCAAAAAACGACGCATTAAACACGGTTAAATACCTTTCAAAGCAGATTGAATACAGCGAAGAAAACACCGAGCTTTTAATGTTTGTTTAATAATTTGACATCTATTTACAAAACCGCCGATTTATGTTACAATTAAAAAAAGCCGCAGTGAAACACCTGTTTAAAAAGCGGTTTTGTTTACGGGGGTAAAAATTTTGGCAAAGCTACGAAAGCTTTTAATAAACATTGCAAAAAAACACCGATGGCTCCTTAATTTTTTAAGGGGCTTAAGGTATGCGTATTTCAGACTGCGCTTTATGTTTTTTTATTATACCCAAAAGACTGATTCGCGCATTGTGCTTTTTGACGCCTACATGGGGCGGCAGTTTGCGTGCAGTCCGAAGGCTATTTACCTCGAAATGCTGAACGACCCGCGTTTTTCGGACTTTAAGTTTGTGTGGGCGTTCAGAAATCCCGGGGATTTTTCTTACCTTAAAGGCAACAAAAACACTTTAACCACAGTCTATGAAAGCGGCGAATATTTTAAATATTGCGCCAAAGCGAAGTATTGGATAACAAACTCGCGCCTTAACGAGGCAATTAAAAAGAAACCCGAGCAGGTTTATATCCAATGCTGGCACGGCACGCCCCTGAAAAAGCTCGGCTACGACATAGAGGTCAAGGGCGGCAACGCCATGAACTCTGTTGCTGATATACAGCACAAATATAAAATCGACTCAAAAAGATATACATATATGATTTCGCCCTCGCCGTTCTGCACCGAAAAATTTGCTTCGGCGTTTGACCTTGAGCACCCCGAAATTATAAAAGAAGTTGGCTACCCGAGAAACGACGCGCTCTTTAAATACACCGAAAGCAACGTTGAAAGAATAAAAACGGAACTCGGTATTCCCGAAGATAAGCGCGTTATTCTTTACGCACCCACCTGGCGCGACGACTGCCACGAATCCGGCAAGGGCTATGTTTATAAAGCTCAGCTCGATTTTAAAAGACTGCGCGACGCTTTGGGCGATAAATTCGTGCTTCTTTTCAGAACACACTATTTCATTTCAAACTATATAGACCTTTCGGAATTTGAGGGCTTTGTTTACAACGTCAGCCGCCACAACGACATAAACGAGCTGTACATTATAAGCGATATGCTCATAACCGACTATTCAAGCGTCTTTTTTGACTTTGCAAACCTTAAAAGACCGATTATCTTTTATATGTACGATTACGACAGCTACAAAACAAAGCTCCGTGATTTTTACATAGATGTTTCAACGCTTCCGGGGCCGATTGTCAAAACACAGGACGAGCTTCAAAGCGCCATAGCTTCATACAAAGAAAACGCCCCGCTTTATAATGACAAATATACGGCGTTTCTTGAAAAATTCTGTCCCAAAGACGACGGCTTTGCCGCAAAACGCGTTGTGGATTGCTGTATTGAACACAATTAAACTTTTATTCAAATCTCATTAAATTAAAAGCTGACAGCTTACAGAAGGGGAATTTTATGGGTACAAAACCGCTGAAAATTATTAAAAAGAACTTTAAAAAGTACAGAACAAACGCTTTTTTCAAAGCAAAATTTGTCTACACAAAGTTCTATGAAACGCTTTCCGTCGAAGAAAACACCGTGCTTGTTCAGTCATACGGTGCAACGGGCATTAACGGCAGTCCGTTTTACATAGTAAAGGAGCTTTGCAACAATCCCGATTATGCCGACCTTTCGATTTTTGTAGTCGCAAAAAAGGATAACGAAAACAGCATACTTGAACTTCTTCAAAAAAACGGCTGCGGCAAGGTAAAAACCGTTATTTTCAACAGCAGCGAATACTGCAAGCTGCTTGCTTCCGCAAAATATTTGATAAACAATTCCACATTTCCGACCTACTATATAAAAAAGCCCGGTCAGATTTATCTCAACACCTGGCACGGCACGCCGCTTAAAGCTCTCGGACGGCAAATTAAAAATGCGCCGAACGAAATAGGCAATACGCAGCGAAATTTCATAATGTCGGATTATTTGCTTTATCCCAACAAATTCACATTTGAGGCGATGAAGCGCGACTATATGCTCGGCAATTTCTTTAAGGGCGAGTATATCCTCTCGGGCTATCCGCGCAACGAAATATTTTTTGACAGCGCTTCAAGAGAACGCATAATCGAAGAAATGGGGCTTGAGGGCAAAAAAATAATCGTTTTTATGCCCACCTGGAAAGGCTCTCTTGTTTCAAAAAACATCGACGAGCAAATCGTTTATGCAAAACACGCGCTTTATGAAATGGACGCCCACCTTGATGACGATACGGTTGTTTTCGTAAAACTCCACAGCCTTGTAACAAAAGGTCTCAATTTCAACTCGTTTAAAAGAATATTCAGCGTTCCCTCAGAATATGAAACATATGAGTTTTTAAACGCTGCCGACTGTCTTGTTACGGACTATTCAAGCGTATTTTGGGATTTTGCAAACACCGGCAAAAAAATTGTTCTTTATGCATACGATTTCGATAAATATTTAAGCGAAAAAGGTATGTATATCGATATGAAAACGCTGCCGTTCCCCATCGTATACAACTCTGCAGAGCTTATAAACGAGCTTAAAAATCTTGACGATTATAAGCCATACAAAGAAGAGCTTTCGTCATATCTTGAATATGACTCGCCCGACGCTTCAAAAAAGCTGTGCGCATATATTTTTGCACGCAAAAAGTCGGACGGTATGGATATTATAAAGGGCTCAACATTTGCAAACAACAAAGAAAACGTGCTTATGTTTGCCGGCGCGCTTTTAAAGAACGGCATAACAACGGCGTTTAAAAACCTTGTCAGCACCCTTAATTCTTCGGGCGGACCCGAAAGAAACTATATCATCACATTTTATCAAAAGCGTGTAGAGCAAAACAAAAGCGTTATTTTTGAATTTGCAAACAACGATTATATAGTCATACAAGGTCCTAAGGACGTTACCCTTTTTGAAGCCGTAATTCAATTTTTGTTCTTGCGGCTCAACATCAAAACAAAGCACATTCTTAAAATAATCAAGCGCATAAATGCGCGCGAAATAAAAAGAGTTTATCCGGGAATAGACTTTTCCTACTGCATAAACTTTTCGGGTTATGAATCCGGATTTTTCAATATGTCATACGGTCTTGACTGCAAAAAATTCGTTTGGGTTCACAACAATATGTATGCCGAAGCCGACAAAAAGCAGAATTTCCACATCAACTCTTTAAAACTCGGCTACAGCGAAGCTTCAAAAATAGCCGTCGTAAGAGAGAGCTTAAAAGAAGAGCTTACTTCTTACGTCAAGCCCTCGGAGCGTAACAAGCTTTGCGTTGTTCACAACCAGAACGATATTGAGGGCATTAAAACCAAAGCCGAGCTGCCGATTGAATTTAACGACGACACGTTCTGCAGCGTTTCTTTAAGCGAGCTTGAAGCCGTCCTTGACAGCGACTGCGAAAAATTCATCAACATTGCAAGATTCTCTGTTGAAAAAGGTCTTGACCGACTTATTTCGGCTTTTGCAAAATACAGAAGCGAAACAAATCCCGACGCCCATCTTATAATCGTCGGCGGCTACGGCAAGGAGTTCCAAAAAACTCTTGAGCTTGCCGAAGAATTGGGCGAGGGTCATATAATTATTGTAAAATCAATTTCAAATCCCTATCCCATTCTTAAAAAATGCGGCGCGTTTGTTCTTTCGTCTCATTACGAGGGTCTTCCCATGACGATTATCGAAGCGCTCATTCTCGGCGTTCCGGTATTTTCAACAAACATTCCCGGCCCGCGCGAGTTCCTTGAAAAGGGCTACGGCACACTTGTGGAGGATTCCGAAAACGGCATTGCCTGCGGCTTTAAGGCATATCACAACGGTACGCTTAAAGCGAGCGTTGAGTTTGACGCGGAAGAATTTAACCGCAACGCGCTTAAAGAATATTATTCGCTTTTTGACGATTGATAAAATCGACTGCTTTTAAAAATAATTTGTATCGGAGGTTTTACGGTGAGCTTGCAGGAATCGGGCGAAATG
>DJRI01000072.1:14784-15110 GCA_002440045.1 Ruminococcaceae bacterium UBA6364
CAAAGCCGAGCGTAAGCCGCGCCGTAAAGCTTTTGAAAGAGGGCGAATACCTCACCGTTGACAAGGACGGGTATTTGCACCTGACAGAAAGCGGGCTTGCGGTGGCAAAAAAAATATACGAACGCCACACCGTTTTAACGGAGCTTCTTGTCAGTCTCGGCGTAAGCCGTGAAACCGCGGCAGAGGACGCCTGTAAGATAGAACACGTTATAAGCGACGAATCCTTTGCCGCTATGAAAAATCATTTAAACAGCCATAAATAAGTTTTTCGGGGGTCACGGATATGAAGGATATGCTCATTATAGGCATCGCAGGCGGAACCGGCA
>DJRI01000072.1:15125-15762 GCA_002440045.1 Ruminococcaceae bacterium UBA6364
GTGACATCATTGCCGAAAAATTCAAGGGCAGGGTGTCCGTTATAAAGCACGACGATTATTACAAACGGCAGGACGGGCTTTCTTATGAAGAGCGCGCCGCGCAGAATTACGACTGCCCCGACGCTTTTGACACCGACCTTATGATTGAGCACATAAAAGAGCTTAAAGCCGGCAGACCGATAAACTGCCCCGTTTATGACTATACCGTTCACAACCGCTCAAACGAAACGTTTGTTATAGAGCCGAAACCCGTGCTTATTATCGACGGCATACTCATTCTTGCAGACGAGCGGCTGAGAGATTTTATGGATATAAAGCTTTTTGTCGATACCGACGCCGACATTCGCATTCTTCGCCGCATAAAACGCGACGTCACAAAGCGCAAAAGAACGCTTGAATCTGTTATGGAGCAGTATATGACGACCGTAAAGCCCATGCACGAGGCGTTTGTCGAGCCGAGCAAAAAATACGCCGACATAATCATTCCCGAGGGCGGCCACAACCACGTCGCCATGGAGATGCTTGAAAACAGAGTAAAGCAACACCTCGACTGAAAACATAAAAAAACAAACCGTAATTCAACGCCCTTATCGGGTGTCGGATTACGGTTATTTTGTTTAAGCATAAGAGGGTCGAA
>DJRI01000101.1:0-298 GCA_002440045.1 Ruminococcaceae bacterium UBA6364
GCGGCAGGTTGCCGCCCCTACGTGAACGATAGGGAAATCGGCGCGGAAAACGGTAGATTTTTGCGTAGAAAAACCTATATTGCGTGTTAAATTATCGTCCGGAAAAAATCTGTAAACAACAAAATATTTTAATGACAACCCCCGTATTCGGACAAAACCGTTCACGGGGTTGTATTATGCGGAACAAACAAAAACCCTGCAAACGGAAAATATATCCGTTCACAAGGGTTCGTTTTATTATAATGTGAAAATGATAAAACGCAGTTTTCTATTACGCTTCGTAGGGGCGGCAACCTGC
>DJRI01000101.1:325-8438 GCA_002440045.1 Ruminococcaceae bacterium UBA6364
GCAACCTGCCGCCCGCCAAAAATGCGAAGCATTTTTCCTTAAAACTTCCGCGTTTACGCGGAATACAATCGCGGCGAAGCCGCATGCTAATAGCTAACAGCCAACGGCTGACGGCTAAAAACAAAACACCGCAAATCGGACTAACCAATCTGCGGGGTTCAAAAATAACAATGTAAAAATGACAACACGCAAGTCGCCGCCACTCGGGCTAACGGCTAACAGCTAAAAGCTAATAGCTAACAGCTAACAGCCAACAGCTTATTTTCTCAATTTTTTCTGCTGCTGTTTGCGCTCTCTGTCGAGTGCTCTTTCGGCGGCGATGCGCTCGGCTTCTTTTCTTTCCGAAGCGTGGCGCTCGTTTCTTGCGGCAACAACGTTGTCATAATCGCTGATTATTTCGTCAAGGTTGTTGTAGCCCTCGTAAAGTTCAAGTGTTCTTACGGCGGCAAGATAGGGTGCCGCAACGTTGCCGTAGATGTTGCGCTGTTTGCTTGCTTCTTTCATGGCCTTGCGGCGAAGCTTTGCCTGCTCTCTTGTGTCGTCGGGCATATTGTAGGCGTCGTCGTAAATTTTGTGGTCAAACTCTACAATGCCGTTCGGATAATATTTTGCGGCAAGCTTTCTTGATTTTGCAAGAGAGCGGGCGTTTCTTATCTCCTGTTTTCTCCAGGTGCGCTCTTCTTTAACGTGCGTCTCTGGAAGAGCCGAAGCAAAAGCAACGGCTTCTTCGGCGCAGTCAAAGAAGTGCTCGGGGCCGCCTGCGACAATCATTCTGCAAAGCTCAAGCTGTTTTTGACCGAACTCGGTTTCAAAACGGTTGATTTCGCGCATAACAAAATCGGCAACCTCAATCTCTTCGTTGAATGCCTTTGCGTCTTCAAGCTCCTGCTTTGCTTTCTTTACAAGCTCGCGGTCGCCCGATTTTTTGGCTTCTTTTATAAGATGCTTTGAAACGTCTTTCTTTTCAAGTCCGTGATATTTGCGCGCCTTGATAATCGCTTCACAGCCCTCGATATATGCAGAGTCCTCCTGCATTTCGGCTTTTCTGTCCTCGACTATAGTGCGGATTCTTATAACTCTTATCATCGACTTCTGACCCGTCTCCGTGATGTCGTAAGCAAACCACGGCAAAACGTCGATGGTAGCGCCGACAATCGAGATAAGAAGAAGCGTATCCATAAGTTGGTAAAGTACACAGTCGGGGTTTTTGGTCTGCTTTGAAAGCGGAAGCGTTTCGTCATAATCTTTATAAACGTCAAGAACAGAGTAATCCGTTCCGTCGAAGCCTTTTTTACGATAAACCCACGGAATGAAAAGGCTCGTTACGGAGCTTATTGCGGCGCCCGCATATGTCTGAACAAATCCGAACGCACCGTCTATGCGCTCGCCGATGAGGTATTGCTGGTTATCGCGCATATCCGATTCGATTGCGCTGTCGATAACGTTGCCTGTGTCGACAAAGCGGTCGATTGTATAAACAATGAAAAGTCCGATGCCTGCGAGCGGGCTTTTGTAGAACAGGAAGTATGAGGCAATAAGGAATATCTGAACGACGTTTTTGAATATCTTGATTTTCTTTTTGCCGAATTTTTTAATAAACCACGGTGAGAACAGCATACCCCAAAAGTTTGCGTTGTAGGATATTGTGTTAAGAAGACCGTATGTAGAGCTCTTCATAATATGGGCGCGGTAAACCATCCATTCCCAAATGTTGCCCTTTGCGTCTTCAAGGAAGTTGTTCCAGCCGTCGGCGCACTTAATCCAAAAGATTTTGTTGCCTGCAACGGCGCGCATTGACGAAGCAAAGCTCATCTTTGTTATTCGGCTCTTGGGAAGAACAAGTCTTTCCTGAGTGCCGAAGTATGCAAGAAGAACAATAGGCATAAACAGCGCCATGGGTGTGTAAGCGCCGCGGAAATATGTCATATTATACTTGTCGCCGTTTTGGCAGAGCACGTCAACCATTATCGGATAATAAAGGTTGTTTATTGTGTAGCCCGCAGAATATATAATGCTTGTGATAGCCATTATCTTTGTGCGTTCTTCGGTGTTGGGAGTAATAACGTGAACCATATTTGTAACGCCCGTTGTTACCCAGTTTTGAATGTAGCCCTGAATCTGACCGATTACGAAAAGCATAATAATCATTACATAAACGGTAAACGGCTTGTGGGCGTCGCGCACCTGCTCATAGGGCAGCCACAGTGACAAGAGCGTAAAAATCATCGACGGAATAGCAAGCTTAATGTAAACTCTGTATTTGCCGTCTTTACTTCTGAGGTTGTCGACTATCCATGCGTTTACGGGGGTCATAACATAGCCTATTACCTGGCAGATGTACATCATAACAAGCAGCTGTGTGTTTGTCATTCCGAGCGTCATTCCGGTAAACTGGTTGCCTACGCCGAATCCGATTGACCACTGAATGGACATATAAAGCGCCATCCAGCCCACAGAAAGCTTTGCGATTTCTTTATAGGGAACATACTCGCCGGGGCGGGGCTGATTCCAATAAAGCTTCACTTCGCTTAATGTGTCTTTGACTTTTTGTATGGCTTCCATATTTTACTCAATCCTTTCGGGATAAGTTTTTTAACGCGTTAATAACGGCTTTTGCCGAAGAGTCTTTTGCCTCTATCAATAAAGAAGCGGCGCGCATATTTTCAAGGTAGTGTGCGTCGGAGCTTGAAAGAATAGGGACAGTATTTAAAAAGGGGTGCTTTTCTTTCAGTACCCCTTCTTTTGAAAGGTCAAATATTTCGGCAGACGTAAAGCCGAGGCTTTCGTCGATTGTGCCGAGGTTTGAAATAATGCTGTAAGAGCTTCTGTCGATATGCGCGGGGAACGAAAATCCGCCGAATTTTGATACGGTTTCATAAACCCTGCTTATGCTAAGACTGCTTGCCGTGACAAGAAGCGTTTCTTCAACGCCCGTGACCTCGTCGTTTTCGTTCATAATAAGCTGTTCGCCGAAAACCGAGGGCTTGTTTTTTATGGGCGGAACGGTCGTTTTTATATATTCCGAAAATTCTTCGGCAGCGGATATTTCGGGGAAAAGGCACACAACGTGCACTTCCTCCGCTGTGCAAAGCTCCATTCCCGGGATTACCGTCAGACCTGCATTTTCACCGACGTTTATTGCGGCGCGGCAGTTTTTACAGGAGTTGTGGTCTGTCAGGGCAATCACGTCAAGACCCATAATTTTTGCCATATTGACAAGGTTATTTGGGGTCATATCGCCGTCGCCGCACGGGCTTAAAGCCGAGTGCAGGTGAAAATCGTAATAAAGCCTCATATCAGCCTGCTGATTTTTGCGGCGGTTTCGTATGTATTGCCGTCTGTTGTAAGTATTATAATGCCGTTTAAATCGGCTTTTTTCTTTGCGTCCTCGTCAAGCGGCGCGTTTTCTGTAAGAATTATGCACGAAAGGTCCGCAAGTGCCGCCACGCCAACGGAATTTATGTTGCCCATAACCGTAAGCCAGACGTTTCCGCTTTTGGCTTTTGACATTACCCAGCTTAAAAGGTCGCCGCAGTAACAGCCGTCAATTTCGCGCTCGGAAGAAATTTCTTCACCCGAAAGAAATGTGAGAGAAAGCTTTGAAGCAAGCTCTTTTACGGTCATTTGTGCTCCTCCTTTTTGCGCGTTATAAGCCGTTTTCTGAACGGCGCGGGAATCAGCGTGTCAAGGTTTACGCCCTTGTCAAGCTGTTCTATATCTTTTTTGATTCTGAAAACGCAGTCGTGTTCCGAAGCAAAGCCCCTTACAATATCTTCTGCCAGCGAGCGGCACGAGGGCGCGCCGCATATGCCGCAGTCAAGCCCCGGAAAGCTTTCTAAAAGCTCCTTCATACGCGCCATACGTTCAAGCGCCTCCGAAACATTGTCGGCAAGCTTCATAATATCGTCGTTAGGCTCTATTTTGTGAGAGTTGAAAACCTCGGGCGGAAGAACGCCGCCGCTTATGTGGTTGCACGACACGGGGCTGTATTTTCTGAGCTTTATAAGGCGAGTTTTTGCGATAAACGGATTTTCAGCCGTAAGACTGCCGCCGACGCAGCCGCCGCGGCACGCGTTAAGCTCTATAAAATCAACGGAATCGAGCGTGCCGTTTTCTATCTCTTCAAGAATTTTCATGCAATTCTCAATGCCGTCTGCCGAAAGGGCGTTGTCGTTTAATGTGCCCGAAGCTTCGCCGCCGCTTGTCGCCCAGCTTATGCCTATAACGCCCGATTCGTGAAGCGCTTTAAGGTCGTCCTTTTCGGTTTTTTCCATCTGCTTTAAAAGCACGGGGTAAATGTCGTTTATGGCAACGGCGCCGTCGATATATGACTTTTCAAGCCCGAGCGGCTGTTTTATCGCCGTTATTTTTGCGGGGCACGGCGAAATGAAAAATACGCCGATGTCGGAAGAGGGGAGCCCCGTTTTTTCGGCGGCTTTTTGCTTTGCAAGCCGCGCCGCCTCTTCAACGGGCGGGTTAAGCGGCAAAACGTTGTCTAAAAGGTCGGGGAAGCACACTCTTATAAGCCTTACAACGGCGGGGCACGCCGAGCTTATTATCGGTTTTTTAAGCTTTCCTTCCGCCATAAGGCGGCGCGTTGCGTCGGAAATAAGCTCCGCCGCCTTTGACACCTCATAAACAGAGTCAAACCCGAGAAACGGGAGCGCGTTTAATACAATGTTAACGTCGTCAAGATTGTTGAATTGCCCGTAAAGCGCGGGGGCGGGCAGGGCAATTCTGTATTTATAGCCTATAATCTGCGTCAGGCTGTCGCGCTCGGCATACTTTGCGTGATGCGGACAGACCGTTATACATTCGCCGCAGTCAATACAGCGCTCTTTTATAATGTGCGCCTTGCCCTCGCGTACTCTTATTGCCTGTGTCGGGCAACGCTTTATGCAGTTTGTGCAGCCTTTGCACTTGTCTTTGTCAAGGCGAACCGAGTGGAAATAAGTATCCATAAAAGGCTCCTTTGATTTATTTTACAAAGACCTTCAGTCTTATTGTCGTTCCTTTGCCGACTGTAGTTTCAATAACCATTTCGTCGGTATATTTTTTGATGTTCGGAAGCCCCATTCCCGCGCCGAAGCCGAGCTGACGCACGTTTTCGGGGGCGGTGGACCAGCCCTCTTTCATGGCAAGCTCCACATTCGGTATTCCGGGGCCGTGGTCGGTTAATACAAGCGAAATGCATTCGGGCTCAATAACGGCGTCGATAACGCCGCCGCCCGCGTGGATAACCATATTGATTTCGCCTTCATATACCGCAATGGCAACGTTTCTTACAGTGCTGTTCGGAAACCCCAGCTCTTTAAGCGTTTTTTTGATTTTGCCGGAGGCTTCGCCGGCGCAGGTGAAATCGTTGCCGCTGACATCATAGTGTAAGTTCAACGCCTCCATCAGATGCCGCTGCCTCCCTTTAAGCCGTTTTTGTAAAGAAGCCCGCATGCGGTGAACATTTCAAGCTTTGTGCACATAAGAACAATGTCGCGCTCGATGGCAAGGTCAATCATATCTTCGTCGGGGCGTTTGCCGCGCACAAAAACAATGCATTTCATATCCATCATTTCAGCCGTTCTTACAACCTGGGGGTTAACAAGTCCCGAAAGAAGCACAGCCTGCTCTTTGACGTAGGCTAACACGTCGCTCATCATATCGCTGCCGCATGCCGTGTAGACCTCGTTGTCAATAAGGTCTGCGCCGCATATAAGCTCGGCGTTCAAAATGGACTTGATTTCGCTTATTTTCATAAATAGCACCTCCGATATAAATTTAATTTTATCATATTATAATGAAAATTGCCATAGCGAAAAAAAGGAAAAAGCGGCAAAACCCCCAATATAAAGGAAAATGGGTGTAGAAAATTCGCCCCGATTTTTATGCACTTTATAAAAACCGTTAAAAAAATATCAATTATTGCGAAAAAAGTCGGAATTTACTATAGACTTTTAATTTTCGGTTTGATATAATTAACTTCGTATGTTGGCGCAAGGCGAACTGTGCCTTTTGCGTCTTAACACCCCTATTTGAATGGAGGAAATCCGAATGGTCAAAAAAATCAGCAGCATACCTTTCAGGGGCACTCCCGAGCAAAAAGCAAAGCTCGACGCTGTTATCGCCGGTTGTAACGGCGACAAAAGCCGCCTTATGCACGTTATGCAGGAGGCCCAGGAAATCTACGGTTATCTGCCGCGCGAAGTGCAGATAATGATTGCGGAAGGTATGGACGTTCCGCTTGAAAAGGTTTACGGCGTAGCGACTTTCTATGCACAGTTTGCGCTTTCGCCCAAGGGCGAGTACGACATTTCCGTGTGTCTCGGCACGGCGTGCTATGTTAAAGGCTCTCAGCAGGTGCTCGATAAAATTTGCGAAGTTCTCGGCGTTGAACCCGGCGAGTGCTCTCAGGACGGCAGATTTTCCGTTTCGGAATGCCGTTGTATAGGTGCGTGCGGTCTTGCTCCCGTATTCACTGTAAACGGCGAAGTTTACGGCAAGGTTACAGCCGACGACGTTCCCGGAATACTTGCAAAATATATGAACTGAAAAAATGAGGGAGTTATCGCTCAATATTCTTGATATAACCCAGAATTCGGTTGCCGCAGGCTCGCTTCTTACGGAAATTACCGTAAAAGAAAACACAAAAGAGCACACGCTTTTAATCAAGATAAGCGACACCGGCAAAGGTATGACAGAAGAGCAGATAAAAAACGTAACGGACCCGTTTTTTACAACGCGCACCACAAGAAAGGTCGGAATGGGTATTCCGCTTTTTAAAATGGCAGCCGAGCAAACGGGCGGCTCTTTTAAAATATCCTCGGTTTTGGGAAAAGGCACTGTCACCGAGGCGCTTTTTAAAACGGACAGCATTGATTTTACCCCGCTCGGCGATGTCCCTTCGACAATAGCCGCCATAGTTTCGATGAACGGCGACAGGGACTTTGTTTACAGGCGTATTAAAGACGGGCGCGAATTTGTGTTTAATTCTGCCGAGATAAAGCGTATTCTTGACGGCGTGCCGCTGTCGGAGCCGTCGGTAGTAAGATGGATAACCGACTATATCAGGGAAAATACCGAAAACTTATGAAACCGACTTTCGGTCGGAAGCAAACTTGTAAACCTGTGAAAGGAAGATTTTAATGAAATCACTTGAAGAGTTACTTGCAATAAAAGAAAAGGCACAGGCTCAGATGGCGGCGAGAGACGCCGAGGGCAAAGGCGGAGTAAGAGTTGTTGTGGGCATGGCAACCTGCGGTATAGCCGCGGGCGCAAGACCCGTTCTTTCGGCTCTTCTTTCGGAGCTTGAAAAAAGAAACGTAAAGCACGTTACCGTTACCCAGACGGGCTGCATCGGTATGTGCCAGTATGAACCCATTGTTGAGGTTTTTGAGCCCGGCAAAGAAAAGGTTACATATGTGCTTATGACGCCCGAAAAGGCGGTTAAGGTTGTAAACGAGCATCTTGTAAACGGCAAACCCGTGGCTGAATACACCGTGGGCGCCGTAACGGAATAAGGAGGAAAAATAAATGTATCGTGCTCATGTACTTGTCTGCGGCGGTACCGGATGTACCTCCAACCATAGCGCGGAACTCATAGAAGCGCTTAACGAGAACATAAAGCTTCAGGGTCTTGAAAACGAGGTTCAGGTAGTAAGAACCGGCTGCTTCGGACTTTGCGCTTTGGGTCCCATTATGATAGTATATCCCGAAGGATGCTTCTACAGCGAAGTTACCGTTGACGACATTCCCGAGATTGTCGAAGAGCATCTTCTTAAAGGCCGTATTGTTAAAAGACTTCTTTATAAAGAGACTGTAACCGAAGAAGAAGTAAAGCCTTTAAGCGAAACAAACTTCTATAAAAAACAGCACCGTGTTGCGCTTCGCAACTGCGGCGTTATAAACCCCGAATGCATCGACGAATACATTGCTGTCGACGGCTATCAGGCGCTTGCAAAAGCCCTTACCGAAATGACCCCCGAAGAGGTTATTAAAACGGTTATGGATTCGGGCCTTCGCGGAAGAGGCGGCGGCGGATTCCCCACAGGCAGAAAGTGGAGCTTCACCGCGGCTAACAAGGCCGACCAAAAATATGTAGTCTGCAACGCCGACGAGGGCG
>DJRI01000101.1:8463-17239 GCA_002440045.1 Ruminococcaceae bacterium UBA6364
CGACCCCGGCGCGTTTATGGACCGCTCGGTGCTTGAAGGCGACCCGCACTGCATAGTTGAAGCTATGACAATCTGCGGCTATGCCACAGGCGCAAGCGAAGGCTATGTATACGTCCGCGCAGAATATCCGATAGCTGTTCAAAGACTTCAAAAGGCTATCGACGACGCCCGCGCTTACGGACTTCTCGGTAAAAATATATTCAATTCGGGCTTTGACTTTGATTTGTTCATCCGTCTCGGTGCAGGCGCTTTCGTCTGCGGCGAAGAAACCGCGCTTATGACCTCAATCGAGGGCAACCGCGGCGAGCCGCGTCCGCGTCCTCCGTATCCGGCGGTTAAAGGACTTTTCGGCAAACCCACAACCGAAAACAACGTTGAAACCTTTGCAAACATTCCCCAGATAATTCTTAAGGGCGCCGAGTTCTTCAACTCAATGGGCACGGAAACAAGCAAGGGCACAAAGGTTTTCGCTTTGGGCGGCAAAATCAACAACACAGGTCTTGTTGAGGTTCCCATGGGAACGACTCTGCGTGAGGTTATTTTTGACATCGGCGGCGGCATTCCCCACGGCAAACAGTTTAAAGCAGCCCAGGCGGGCGGCCCTTCGGGCGGCTGCCTTCCCGCGTCGCTTCTTGACGAAAAGATTGACTATGACAACCTTACTTCAAAGGGCGCCATGATGGGCTCGGGCGGACTTATCGTTATGGATGAGGACGACTGTATGGTTGACATTGCAAAGTTCTTCCTTAAATTTACGGTTGACGAGTCCTGCGGCAAGTGCACACCCTGCCGCGTAGGTACAAGACGCCTTCTTGAAATTCTTGAAAAAATCACAAGCGGCAAGGGCACTATGGAAGACCTTGACAGAATGGAAGCTCTTTGCCACTACATCAAAGACAATTCGCTTTGCGGTCTCGGTCAGACGGCTCCCAACCCCGTTCTTTCCACATATGCGCGCTTTAAGGATGAATACATCGCCCACGTTGTAGATAAAAAGTGCCCGGCAGGCGTTTGTAAGGGACTTCTTACCTTCAACATTGACAAAGATAAATGTATCGGCTGCGGTATGTGCGCAAGAAACTGCCCCGCCGACGCCATTACAAAAACAGACTATATCGCGCCCGGCCACAAGCTTCCCTCGTTCTCTATCGACACGGATAAGTGCATAAAGTGCGGCGCTTGTATGGCAAACTGCAAATTCAAAGCGATTTCCAAGAAATAAGGAGGAACAGTGATGGAAAATACAGTTAATGTAAAAATCAACGGTCTTGATTATCAGGTTCCTGCCGGAAGCACAATTCTTGAGGCCGCTCACAGCGTCGGTATAGAAATTCCCACGCTTTGCTATCTTAAAGAAATCAATGCAATCGGCGCGTGCCGTATATGCGTTGTAGAGGTCAAGGGCGCAAGAAGCCTTGTTGCGTCGTGCGTTTTCCCCGTTAACGAGGGAATGGAAATCCGCACAAATTCGCCCAAGGTTATTGAAGCGAGAAAAACAACTCTTGAGCTTATTCTTTCAACACACAAAAAAGAGTGCCTTTCCTGCGTAAGAAGCCAAAACTGCGAATTGCAGAAGCTTTGCAAGGACTACGGCATTGAGGACGCCGACGCATATAAGGGTGCGGTTGTAAATTACGACATCGACAGAAGCGCAACCCATATGTACCGCGACAACGAAAAATGCATTCTTTGCCGCCGTTGTGTTGCCGCCTGCGAAAAGCTTCAGGGCATTGCCGTTATCGGCGCAAACGCGCGCGGATTTGACACGCACATCGGTTCTGCATTTGAATACGGTCTCGGCGATGTTGCCTGCGTTTCGTGCGGTCAGTGCATCAATATGTGCCCCACGGGCGCTCTCTCGGAAAGAGACGACACCGCAAAGGTT
Source organism: Ruminococcaceae bacterium UBA6364 (assembly GCA_002440045.1). GTDB lineage: Bacteria > Bacillota > Clostridia > Oscillospirales > Acutalibacteraceae > DTU089. Next base: position 10,349 of record DJRI01000101.1, read on the forward strand.
ATCGACGCCATAAACGACCCCTCAAAGCACGTTATCGTTCAGACCGCTCCCGCAGTAAGAGTCGGCTTGGGCGAAGAGTTCGGCTATGAAATGGGCACAATTGTAACAGGCAAAATGGTTGCCGCTCTTAAAATGCTCGGCTTTGACAGAGTGTTTGACACAAACTTCTCTGCCGACCTTACAATAATGGAGGAAGCCACCGAGTTCCTTGACAGATTTAATAAGAAGGAAAATCTTCCGCTTATTACCTCGTGCTCTCCCGGATGGATAAAATTCTGCGAGCATTATTATCCCGAATTTATTAAAAATCTTTCCTCCTGCAAGTCTCCGCAGGGTATGTTCGGCTCGGTTGCAAAAACTTATTATGCCGAAAAAGAGGGCATTGACCCCGAAAACATCTTTGTGGTTTCGGTTATGCCCTGCACTGCAAAGAAGTTTGAAGCCGAAAGACTTGACCACACCGCGGTTAAAGGACTCCCCGATATTGACGCTTCGATAACCGTAAGAGAGCTTGCAAGAATGATTAAAAAAGCGGGCATCAACTTTAAGGCTATCCCCGACGCAGAGTTTGACTCACCGTTCGGTCTCGCTTCGGGCGCAGGCACAATATTCGGCGCAACGGGCGGCGTTATGGAGGCTGCTCTTCGCACCGCTTACGAGGTTGTTACCGGTAAAGAGCTTCCGAGCTACGACGCATTTAAAGACGTTCGCGGTGTAGACGGCGTTAAAGAAGCCGAATATGACCTCAACGGCGCAAAAATCCGCGTTGCAGTGGCTTCGGGTCTTGCAAATGCCAAAAAGGTTCTCGACTCGGTTAAATCGGGCGAAAAGAGCTATGATTTCATTGAGATAATGGCTTGCCCCGGCGGCTGTGTAAACGGCGGCGGTCAGCCCATCGTTCCCGCAGAGATTCGCAACTTTACGGACGTAAGAGCCGTAAGAGGCGCGGCGCTCTATAAAGACGACGAAAACCTTCCCATAAGAAAGTCTCACGAGAACCCCGATGTTAAGGCGGTTTATGACGAGTACTTTGAAAAGCCCGGCAGCCATAAGGCTCACGAAATTCTTCACACGGGCTACACGGTAAGACCTAAATATTAATTTATAATATCTACTGAAAAAACAGCCGAAAGTCTTTTGAGATTTTCGGCTGTTTTTAAATAACCTATTGTGTTTTGCGAAAAAATAGGTTACAATATCGGTACCGGTGCATATAAAAATCGAAAGGGGAGAGTGTTTTGGATATACAGGAAAGAATAGCACAGCTTGAAGAAGAACTTTCAAGGTGTAAAAGCGGCTATATTTCGCGGAAAATGATAAACGGCAAAGAACGCTTTTATTTGCAGTGGACCGAAAACGGCAAGCTTAAAAGCAAATATTTGAAAAAAGACGAGCTTCAGGCGGCAACAGAAGAAACAGAAAAACGAAAGAAGCTTAAAGAGGAACTTAAAAAACTTAAAAGCACCCCCGAGGGCGCAAGGTGTGAAAACGCAAAAAGAGCGGCGGCGCGGAATATGAAAAGCATTACGGGTAAGCTTATGTCGGGCGACTTTGTTGCGGCTGATATTAAAAACGGAATAATTGTAAATTCGTGCGATGAATATTTGCCGCTCTATCTTAAAAGAGTCAACGACTTTGAGGGGTGGCTCGCTTTAAGGGCAATCGACTCTCACAGAACAAACTCGCGGCTTTTAAAAAAAGCGCTTCGCATCGGCGCCGCCGATGATGCTGCCACGGCTTTGGCGGTAAATGCGGCAACCGTAACCGACAGATATTGGTTCAAGCCCGAAGGCTCTTCTGCAAAATACGACGATATAAGGTTTAAAGAAAATTATTTTGCCGAGCTTGCGCTGCGCGGCGACCCGGACGGGTTTTCAAGAAGACCCTCGCGCACGCCCGAGCTTACGAATATCGGCAGCTTTGAAAAATGCTGGAAGCTTTTGGACGGCGAGTGGTGGATGTATAAAAGCGGCAATGAAAAAGAGATTTTTTCGGAGCTTTTTATATGCCGTCTCGGTGAAAGGCTTGGGCTTAATACAGCTCATTACGAAATTGACGGAAAGTATATCCGTTCAAAGGATTTTACGGACGGCGCAAAGGTTAATTTTGAATCTATGCGTTCTCTTGCGGGCGAAAACGAAGATTACAAATATTGCTTTGATATTCTTTTGGGCATTTCAAGGGATGTTGCAAAACAGTATCTTTTGCTTTTGTGGATGGACACCGTCTGCTACAATATGGACCGCCACACCGAAAATTTCGGGGTACTGCGCGATGTGAACAGCGGCGAAATTCTGTCGCTCGCGCCGAATTATGACAATAATATTGCGCTTATTTCAAACGGGTATCCTTCGGACGTTTTAAGAAAGCACGACGGACTGATTCGCTTTTTTAAAGAGTTTTTAAGCTCTTCTTATGAAGCGCGAAAGATGTACAGGCAAATTGAGCTTCCGAAAATAACCGAAAAAATGATATATGAAATTTTTGACGAGATTCCGATTAAGGTTGACGAAGAGTTTGTCGCGCAGTTTATATTAAACGGTCAAAAAAGAGTGCGCGAAATAATAGACTGTGAAGAATGCGGCGAAGCACCGCAGGGGCTTATGCTTTAAAGCGGCCTATGTGTTTGCCTGTCGAAAAACGGGAAAAATTAAGTTTTTTTCGGTTGCTTTAAATATTGCGTTATGTTAAAATAACTCGTATACGAAAGGGGTGGTTTTATGATAAAAGCCGCAGTGTTCGACCTTGACCACACGCTTTTTGACCGATATGAGACGTTGAAAAAGGTCGTGCCGATGTTTCGCGAAAAATACGAAATTTCAAAAGGCATTACCGACGAATATTTTGCAAAAGAATTTATTTATGCAGACAAGCAATATGTTCATTTCGGGTGGGAAAAGATTTTAGACCATCTTGTTTCCTGCGGTATTTTTGTTGCGCCGCCCGATATAAACGACTATACCGAATTTTTGCTTTCGTGCTTCACAAAGGTTGCCGTACCGTTTCCGTTTGCGAAAAAAACGCTTGAAATTCTCAGAAAAAACGGCATAAAAACGGGACTTATAACAAACGGCAGACACGAGGTTCAAGAGCAAAAGCTCGAAATGCTCGGGCTTTTAAACAGTTTTGACGAAATTCTTATAAGCGGCGATTTTGATTTTAAAAAGCCCGACGGGCGCATTTTTAAAGAGGCGGCAAAAAGGCTTTTAGTAGATACATCCGAAATGATGTATGTCGGCGACCACCCTCTTTTTGACGTGGAAGGTTCAAGAAAAGCGGGGTGCGTTCCCGTGTGGGTAATGACCACGGGCACATGGGTCTACCCTGAAATCGAAAAGCCCGAATTAAGGGTGAATACCGTGGAGGAAATACCCGCGATTATAGAAAAAATCAACGGAGTGAAATTTAAGGAGTGAGCAAAAATGTTGCTTGACGAGCTTACCGCACTTTCAAATTATTACGGAAGCGACGAAAATCTTGTGCTGGCGGGCGGCGGAAACACGTCGCTTAAAGACGGCGATTTTATGTATATAAAAGGCTCGGGCACGGCGCTTTCGACAATCACAAACGACGGCTTTGTGAAAATGAACAGGAAAAAGCTTGCCGAGGTTTTTGAAAAAACATATCCCGACGACGATAAAACGCGCGAGGCTATGTCGCTTAAAGACCTGTTTTCGGCAAGGGCTGAAGGCGAAGAGAAAAGGCCGAGCGTCGAAACGCTTTTGCACAGCCTTTTTCCGTTTAAATATGTGCTTCATCTGCACCCGTCTTTGGTGAACGGGCTGACGTGCTCTGTCGGCGGAAGAAAAGCTTCAGAAGAGATTTTCGGCGACAGCGTTCTTTGGATAGAACCCTGCAAGCCGGGCTATACTCTTGCAAAAATATGCTGTGACGCTCTTAATATGTTTAAAAAAGAGCATAACAAGCCGTGCGATATGATGCTTCTTGCAAACCACGGCGTTTTTGTCGCCGCAGAAACGCGTGAAGAGCTTGACAAAAAGCTTTCGTTCATTCTTGAAAAAATCGGTGAAAAGAATATATATATGCCCGATTTTTCAACAGGCGGGTTTTTACCGGACGAGTCAAACGACGCTTTTGAAGAGATTAACGCAGTTTTTTCCGAATATCTTGAAGACTGCGTTGTAACGTTTGAGCCTAACACAGAAGCACTGCGTTTTGCAAAAAGCGAGCATTCTGCGCAAGACGTTTTAAGACCGTTTACGCCCGACCACATTGTTTATTGCAAGCCTTATCCGCTTTATATTGAGCGCGTTTGCGATATAAAACCGCTTGTCTCGGAATATTTAAAAAAGCACGGTTATCTTCCGAAAATACTTCTTGTAAAGGACTGCGGATTTTTCTCGGTTGACAAGACCGTTAAAGGCGCCTCTACCGCGGCAGCCCTTTTTGACGACGCGCTTAAAATCGCCGTTTATTCAAAAAGCTTCGGCGGACCGCGCTTTATGAGCGAAGAGCTTACCGATTTTATTGTCAATTGGGAAGCCGAAAGCTACAGAAGCAGCCAAAATTAAATTAAATATGCACAAATAAACAACCGCCGCTTTGTGAAAGTCTCTGAAAATGCAAAGCGGCGTATTGTTTTGTTGGAAATCACAAAAAAGTGTGATAAAATAAAAAGACACGGGCAGTGCTTTTGCAAAGCCCACAAGACCATAATTGGAGGAGATACCTTTGGGTAAAAAGAAAGAGAACGGAGGATTGAAGCTCGATTATAAAAAGACTATTTTAACGGGCTTCGGTTTTCTTGCCACGTCCATTGCGTGGGCGATTTATGACCCCTACATAACAAAAATTCTCAACAACCTGCTTTCAAACAGCTCTACGGTTACCGCGTGGAGCAACTGGCTTGTTGAAAAGCTTCCCATTCTTACAAAATTTGCCGAGGCACAGGGCGAAAACGTTGCGCTTGTGGGCGGCGGCTTTACGCTCGTTCCGCTGTTTATCGGTATTATTATGACGTTCGACAACATTTTCGGCGTTATTTTCCAGCCGACCTTCGGCAAGCTTTCGGATAACTGCCACTCAAAGCTCGGCAAACGCCGTCCGTTTATCGTTATCGGCGCGCCGATTTCAGCAGTGCTGTTCTTCCTTATTCCGATTGTGTTCCTCAACACTCACAGCCTTCCCTTAACAATGATATTCATAATACTCTTTGTTTTCGTAATGTCGCTGTGGCGCGCGCCCGTCGTTGCTCTTATGCCCGACTTAACGCCCCCTGCGCTTCGCTCCGAGGGTAATGCCGTTATTAACCTTATGGGCGGTCTCGGCAGTGCCATCGGTATGGTTGCGGGCACGCTTGCAATCGTTCTTTGCACAACGTTTTCGGGCGTTACAAAGGCTCAGATTACAGCCGACGAAACGCTTTCGTTCCCCTATGTTTTCGGCATAGGCTCGGTTATTATGATAATCGGTATGCTCGTTCTTCTTTTCTTTGTCAAAGAAGAGGATACAAGCATAAAGTTAAAAGGCGAAGCGAATATGTACGCCGACGCCAAAGCCCGCAAAGCGGCTGAAAAAGAAGAGAAAAAACGCGAAAAAGCCGAGAGAAAAGCCGTTAAGCTTTCAAAGGGCGAAAAAAGAAGCCTTATGTTTATGCTCGCTTGCCTTTTCTTCCTTTTCTGCGGCACAAACGCAATAACAACGTTCTTCTCGCTCTTCGCGCAGGAAATTCTTCATATGATAACCTCGCGCGCAACAATTCTTATGCTTATATTTGCCGTCGTTTCGGGCATTGCGGCTCTTCCGGCAGGCAAAATGGGCAAAAAATTCGGCAGAAAGAAAACGATTCTTGCAGGACTTTGCGTTTTCCTTGCGGCATTCATAATCTTCTTCGGCATATTTGTCGGAATGCTCGGCGCAAAAGACCTTTCAATCAAAAACTACGTTACGGTTAATAACGCTTATATTGCCGTTAACGATGAAATCAACAACTACAACTCCGACTTGTCGGCAGCCGCAAAAGACGCCGGAAAAGAGCTTCTTGATTCGGACGTTCTTTCTATGGAGGAATATATTTCTTACAGAGAGGCGCTCGACAAGGGCGAGGACGTTTCTTCAATGGCAAAATACGCCGCATTTGAAGAACAGCTCTTCAAGACCCACGCTGGCGTTGAAGAAAGCGTTGTAAGAATTTCGCAGGAAACGCTCGGCCACACGGATATTACTACGTTCGGCGCGGCTCTTCGCTCGCTTTCGGACGCTGTTGACGACATAACGAAAATACTCGGCATACTCGTTTACCCCGTTCTTATTCTCGGCGGCGCGGCGAATATGTTTATTACCGTAAACACGCTTCCGCTCGTTCTTGAAATCGGCGGTCTTGACAAGGTCGGCACGTTCACGGGCTATTATTACACCGCAACGTTCTCGGCTCAGATAGCGTCGCCCATACTTTACGGCGCAATCAGAATGGTAAGCGGAACGTATATGTCGCTGTTCTATTACGCACCGATTGTATTCGTCCTTTCGGCGCTTTGCCTGCTTGTTGTAAAACACGGCGAGGCTGTGCCCGATGAAATCGTAAAACAAATTCAGCTTGAAAATGAGGACTGAGTAGCTGTTAGCTATTAGCCGTTGGCTGTTAGCTTTTGTGACAGCAACCTCGTATTATCATTTTTGTATTACTATAAAATGAACCCTGTAAACGGATTAAAATTTGTCCGTTTACAGGGTTTTGTTGTGTAAAAAAATAAACCCCGTGAACGGTTTTGCCCGAGCGCGGGGGCTTGTCATTTAAAATATTTGATTGTCAATAGATTTATTTCGACACGATAATTTTCTGTCAACAAACACGCAATGCAGGTTTTTCTATGCAAAAACTTCCCGTTTTCGCGTTGATTTTCCCATATTCCCCGTAGGGGCGGCAACCTG
>DJRI01000137.1 GCA_002440045.1 Ruminococcaceae bacterium UBA6364
GAGGTCTCTCTGAACTCGTTTACGACAGCACCGTTGGTAACAGGGTCAAGCTCAATGCCGACCGCTCTTGTAAGCTCGTTTTCGGGAATAAGACCGACTGAAAGCATGAGAGTGTCGCACTCGATATATTGCTCTGTTCCTTTAATCGGGCGGCGGTTTTCGTCAACGTCGGCAATCGTAACGCCCTCAACTCTGTCCTTGCCGTGAACCTCGATTACGGTGCAGCTCAGACGAAGCGGAATGTTGAAATCATCAAGACACTGAACAATATTTCTTGTAAGTCCGCTTGAATAAGGCATAAGCTCACATACGACCTTAACTTCTGCACCCTCAAGGGTCATTCGTCTTGCCATGATAAGACCGATATCGCCCGAACCGAGGATAACAACTTTTTTGCCGGGCATATAGCCGTCTATGTTGACGTATTTCTGAGCCGTGCCGGCTGTCATAACGCCAGAAGCTCGTGTTCCGGCGATGTTCAGCGCACCTCTCGGACGCTCACGGCAGCCCATTGCAAGAATAATTGCCTTTGCCTGAATTTCAAGCAAGCCGTCCTCCTTGTTGACTGCATAAACAACGTTATCGTCAGTTATTTCAAGTGCCATTGTGTCCGTTTTGTATTCGATCCCTTTTTCATGCACAAGCTGAATAAATCTGTCGGCATATTCCGGGCCCGAAAGCTCTTCGCCGAAATAATGAAGTCCGAAGCCTGTATGTATGCACTGCTCAAGAATACCGCCGAGAGTCTCGGCTCTTTCAAGCACAAGAATGCTGTCAACGCCGCACTCCTTGGCTTTGATAGCGGCTGCCATTCCGGCAGGACCTCCGCCGATTACAACTATATCATAATTAAGCATATTTCCCGCCTCACTTTGTTCTGTCATAGAGAATTTTCGACTCGCCGCCGAATTTTGTTATTTCATTGATTTCCACGCCAAGCTCACGGGCAAGCAGCTCAACAACCTTTGATCCGCAGAAGCCGCCCTGACAGCGACCCATGCCCGCTCTTGTTCTGCGCTTTACACCGTCAACGTCGCGCGCGCCTGCGGGGGCTTTGATAGCGTCTATAATTTCACCCTCTGTAACGGTTTCACAGCGGCAGATTATTCTGCCGTAAGCCTTGTTCTTTTTAACAAGCTCTTCGCGCTCTTCTGTGCTCATATTGCGGAAGCGCACAGGCTCGGGGCGAACGGGGTTAAAGTTTTCATTCTTTTTAAGCTCGCCCGTAAGGCCCAACAAAATGCCCTCGACCTCTTCTGCAATTGCGGGGGCTGACGAAAGACCGGGCGACTCTATGCCGGCAACGTTGATGAAATGCGCGTTTTTGCTGCTGGAGCCGATTATAAAATCGTCGCTTACGGGGTGCGCGCGGTTGCCGCTGAAAGAGGTTATTGCATTGCGAAGGCTGATTGACGGAACGCTTTTTGAAGCGGAGGAAAATACGAAAGAAAGACCCTCCGAAGTAGTTGCAACGTCGTCGCCGTCGTCAATATCGTTTGCCGACGGGCCGACAATAAGGTTGCCGTCAACCGTGGGCGAAACAAGAACGCCCTTGCCCATTTTTGAGGGGCACTGGAAAATTGTGTGGGAAACAACGTTGCCCTGCGATTTATCAAGAAGATAATAATCGCCGTGGCGCGGCACGATTTTGATTGAGTCGTCGCCGATAAGCTCGGCTATTTCGCCCGAATGAACGCCTGCGGCGTTGATTACGAAAGAGGACTCTATATCGCCGAGAGATGTTTTTAAAACAAAACCGCCGTTTTCTTCTTTAATGCCGGTTACTTCGCAGTTTCTTAAAAACTCCGCGCCGTTTACAACAGCGTTTTCAACCGCGGCAATCGTAAGCTCATACGGGCAAACGATTGAAGCCGTGGGGGCGCTCAAAGCACCGACCGCTTTATCGCCTATGTTAGGCTCAAGCGCTCTTAACTCTTCTTCATTAAGAATTTCAAGCTTTTTAACGCCGTTCTTCTCACCGCGCTCTTTAAGCTCTTTAACGGTTTCCATTTCCTCCTCGCTGAAAGCCACAACGAGAGAACCGATATTTTTGAGCGGAACGTGAAGCTCCGAGCAGACCTTGTCCATAAGCTCAACGCCGCGAACGTTAAGCTTTGCTTTAAGCGTTCCGGGTTTTGCGTCAAAGCCGGCATGGACTATGGCGCTGTTGGCTTTTGTGGCGCCCATCGCCATATCGTTGCATCTTTCGAGAAGCGCAACTTTGATGTCGTACTTTGAAAGCTCCCTTGTGATAAGCGAGCCGACAACACCTGCGCCGATAACGGCAACATCGTACTTCATGGAATATACATCTCCTTAACATACTTCGGCGCGATTTTTCGCACCGCGGCAAATTACATTAAATTCACTGAAAAATTATAGCACACGGAATACTTCAAAATCAAGTGAAACCGCACAATTTGTCAATAATTTATCAAAGAATTTCAGCAAAAATTCAATATCGGGTGTTACTGTCGAGTTTAGCTTCAATAAGAATGACAATATCACTCATTTTTACATTCATGGCGCAAGCAATTTTATAAAGGGTTTCAAGCGTGGGTTTGCGTTCTCCGTTTTCAATCGCGCTCAAATGCGTCCTGCCGATTCCGGCAAGCCCGCTCACTACGTCCTGTGAAAGTTTTTTCTTGCGGCGGATTTCGCTTATCGCTTCCCCTACCGTTACAGCATCAAGAACCGGCTCAAACATATTATCACCTCGTCATTTAGTGTAAACGAGGAGTAATATTTTTATGACTACATATGTTGACATTTTTCTGCATATGTGGTAATATCAATTCACAAAACCTTAAGGAGGCTTTTTTATGAATGAAAACACCAATCCGCAGAACACTTCTGTGCAACCGCAGAAGAAAAGCAAGAAAAAGGGATTAATAATTGGTATTGCCATTGTTGCCGCAATTATAATTCTTTTTTCAATCACAGGCGGAAAAGGCTCAAACACCGGTAAACCCGACACTTCGCAAAACACGCAAAGCCCGCAGCAAACCGAATCCGAAACAAAAGAAGAAAACAGCAAAATTGCTCCCGGCGGAGTTGTTGAAGGGAAGATGGTAAAAATCACGTACGTTTCCTGTGACAGCGATTACAAAGGCTATGACCAATTCAGCAAACCGAAAGACGGTTACAAAATAATGCGAATTGAAATGGAATTTGAAAACACATCATCATCCGACACATTAATCTCTTCTCTTGACTGTTATGCCGACGGCTACAAATGCGATACGGATTATTTCCAGAAAGACGCCGATTTTATTTCGAGCATTTCCGCAGGAAGAAAAGCAAAAGGCATATATTATTATCAGGTTCCCGAAAACGCAGAAACCATTGAGTTTGAATTTGATGACAGCTCTCTTTGGAGCAACAAGAAGATAATTTTTGTTCCGTAAATTTCAAAAACAGAAAACCGCCGAAGGCAGATAAACAATCTGCTTTCGGCGATTTTTCATACTGTCAGTCAAAATAAACCGTTCTGTTTTCTTCTGCGGATTTAAAGATAGCTTCCATAAGCTTCATAAGGCGGCGCTGCTGGTCGTGAGTAATAAGCGGTTTTGCGCCGTTTCTTATAACGTCATAAATATTGTTGTAATAATCGGTCCACTTAACATATATTTTTTCAAGCGGAAATTCCTTTATTGTTTCGTCGGTTCTCGGAGCCATGGTCTTTGTTATGCCGGCTCCCGCCTGAATCGGAACTGCGTCGATTTTTTCCCAATCCTGAATTTTGACGATTTTGCCGTTAAGGTCCCAATCCTCTATTACAGCGGTGCCGTTTTCGCCCGCCATATACCAACGGGGCGCTTCGATAAAGTTGTTGGTGAAAACCTCTACAAGGCACTCGGGGCCGTTTTCAAATTTGATTATCGCCCTGAAGCCGTCGTCAACCTCGTCGTTTGTGACGTTTGTAAGAGTTGCATAGACAGAAACAAGCTTTTTGCCCTCATTTAACATAAGTATCTGGTCAAGAAGGTGCACGCCCCAGTCAAGAACCATTCCGCCGCCGTGCTTTTTCTCGCGACGCCAGTCGCCGGGGATTCCGCGCGAGCCGTATACTTTTGAGTCGATTGCGTGAACCTTGCCCAACTCGCCGCTGTCATAAATATTTTTTATTGTTCTGTAGTCGTTATCCCAACGGCGGTTTTGATGAACCGTAAAAAGCTTGCCCGTTCTTTTTGAAGCGGCAATCATCTCTTCAAGGTCCTCTGAGCACAGCGTAACGGGTTTTTCGCTTATTACGTTTATGCCCGCTTCCATGGCACGGATTGCAATCTCCTTGTGGCAGTCGTTATAAGCGGCGCAGGTTATAAGCTCAACGCGCTTATCCTCAAGCACCGATTCAAACGAGGGGTAAGCGTATATCCCCTTTTCTTCTGCCGCTTTTCGTCTTTCTTCTTTTATATCATAGATACCGAGCAGATTGAACTTTTCCATCTCGCGGATGCGGTCTGCGTGATAGCCGCCCATTCCGCCGTATCCGACGACGACAACATTAATTTTTTCCATATATAAAGCACTCCCAAAACAGGTTTTTTGCGTGTATATATTACAACACCTTGTTCTTTATTTCAATAGTATTCGGTTAATTTTTCATTTCGCCGATTAAAAGTGCGCCGTCCTCGTTTTCGTTTCCGCCTTTATTTGAAAATCTTACGGGCAAAACGCTGTCGCCCAAAGACGAAACGCGAACAAAAACGCTGTCGCCCGAAGAAACGTCAAGCTCTGCCGAGAAAATGCCCGTTTCACCGGGCAAAAGCTCACAAAGTCTTGCACCCTCTGCTTTAACCTCGGTTTTGCCGTTTGTGAAAATAATGTCGGGGTCGGCATATATCGGCGCATTGCCGACATTTTTGATTGCAGCGCTTATTACGGTTTTGCCGTTTTTATTTTTGAGCGACGCTTTTTTGACAAAAAAGTCGTATCCCAAAGCGGCGCTTGCTTTTTTGGCGCGAAGCGCCTCTTCTTCGGAGCAATCGCCCGAAAAAGCGCCCTGCATCATAAGCCACGAGCAATGCGTCTTTTTAACGCAGTCGTAATAATCCTGATACCCGTCGGTTTTTTTGCCCGCTAAAAAGTCGCTTTGACCCTCGGGGCGAAACTCGCCGCCTATGGTCTGAGTTTTCCAAAGCTTTTCCTGCTTTGCTTTTTTAAGCCTGTTATAAAAATACCACGACTCTTTTGAATTCATGGTTTCAAATGTAAATGAATCGTCGTGAAATCCCACGGAGCCGTTTTCGGTTCCGGGCGTTCCGGGGTAGCGCGTTAAAATGTGCGTCTTTTTAAAGCTTTCGGAAAATGCGTTGATTATTTCGGCTTTTTGCTCGTCTGTGGGTTCCGCTTCGGGGCAAGCCGAAAAATGCCACTCGCCCCAATGTCCCAAAAGACCCGTTGTTATGTAGGCTATGCGTTCGTCGCCGTCATAAAGGCGCGCCAGCTCTTTTATAAAATCCGAAAGAATATTAATAAGCCTTTCGTCGCTAAAATCGGGGCTTACCCCGCCGCCGTACATATCATACGGTATTTTTTTAACGCCCATATCCCATATAAACGCGGGCACGGCTTTGTCTTTAAGCTCCGACGCGGGATAATCAAGATAGACTCTGAAAACCGCCTGATGATTTCTTGAAGAAATTTTTTCGAGGTACGGTTCAAGTCCCTCTTTTATGCAATAATCGCCGCTTTGTGTCATAAGCTCCGATAACGGGATATAAAACCACTCCATACTGTAAGGAACGGTTTCGTCGGCGCCGTCTTCCGAATAAAACGGCATAAAGCCCTTCATTGGGTTTACTTCGCGCATTTCGTATTCAAACTCTGCCGTTTTGAACCCCGAAACGTTGAAAAGTCCCATAAAAAGGCACATAAAAAACGCGCCGATTTTTGAAAGTGTTCTGAATGTTGTTGACATAAATTCACCTCGTGAGCTGTTAGCGCGGCAGAGCCGCGCGAGCCGTTAGCCGTTAGCTGTTAGCTGTTAGCGCGCGGCAAAGCCGCGATTGTAACCGCGCAAAGCGCGGTGGTTTTAGGGAAAAATGCTTCGCATTTTTTGCGGGCGGCAGATTGCC
>DJRI01000121.1 GCA_002440045.1 Ruminococcaceae bacterium UBA6364
ACCAATGTTTCCCGTGAAACATAATAACGGGAGTAATGAAAAGGGCGATGTGTTTCCTGTGAAACATATCGCCTTTTGTATTAAAGTATATCGGACTTTTAATCAGGTTTTAACAGAATTGAAAAGCCGCTCTGTCTCCTTCTTTAACGGCGCATTCTCTTCCGAAGAAAGCGTCGGGTCGGATGAAAGAATAAATTTAGCGGTCTTTTGGGCTTCGTAAAGTATGCGCGTGTCGTTCATAAGGCTTGCGATGTGCATATCCGGAAGCCCGTGCTGGCGGTTTCCGAAAAAGTCACCCGGCCCGCGAAGCTCCAGGTCGCGCTTTGCGATTAAAAAGCCGTCGCCCGTTTCGCAAAGAATTTTAAGACGCTCAAGCGCTTCTTCGTTTTGCGCGTCCGAAAGAAGAATACACGTACTCTCGGCACTTCCTCTGCCTATTCTGCCGCGCAGCTGATGAAGCTGTGAAAGCCCGAAACGCTCCGCGTTTTCAATAAGCATAACGGTCGCGTTCGGAACATCTACGCCGACCTCTATTACAACGGTTGAAATAAGGCACTGAATTTCGCCCGAATAAAACCGCCGCATAACCTCGTCTTTTTCTTTCGGCTTCATTGAGCCGTATAAAAGCCCGAGCCGATAGTCTGAAAAGTGTGTTGCTTTAAGCCAATCGTAATATTCGGTTGCAGGAATAAGGTCAGACGGCACGTCGCCCTCAGACACGAGCGGACAAACAATGTAGCACTGCCTGCCTGCGTCCATATTCTTTTTTAAAAAGTTGAATACCCTGTTGTGATAAGAGGAATTGACTTTATAAGTTTTTATGGGTTTTCTGCCTTTCGGCAATTCGTCAAGCACCGAAACGTCAAGGTCGCCGTAAATAATCATGGCAAGCGTGCGCGGTATCGGCGTTGCCGACATAACAAGAACATTCGGCGCGTTGCCTTTTGAAGCAAGCGCGGCGCGCTGTTCAACGCCGAAACGGTGCTGTTCGTCGGTTATGACAAGCAAAAGATTTTTAAATTCAACGCCGTTTTGAAGAAGCGCGTGCGTACCGACGCAAACGTCGCATTCGCCGCTTTTTAACGCATCATATACTTCGCGTTTGGCTTTAGGCGTCATGGAGCCTGTAAGAAGCCTCACGTTAAGAGCCTCTTTAAAAAATGATTTCAGCGTGTTGTAATGCTGATTGGCAAGCACTTCGGTGGGTGCCATCAAAACGCTTTGGGCGCCGTTTTTTGCCGTTGTATAAATAAGCGCGGCGGCAACCGCCGTTTTGCCCGAGCCGACATCGCCCTGTAAAAGCCTGTTCATGGCTTTGCCCGAGCGCATATCAAAAAGCGCTTCGCTTACGGCGCGCCTTTGGGCGGCGGTGGGTTCAAACGGCAGAGTTTTATAAAACTCTTCGTCATAAGCCGTATCTATTTTTTCGGTGCGAATGTTACTGCCGAGGTTTTTCTCTGAAAGAAGCCCGAGCTGTAACAAAAGAAGCTCTTCAAAAATAAGCCTCCGCCTTGCAAGCGCAAGCGCCTTTTCGCTTTCGGGGAAGTGAATATTTAAAAGCGCGTCATAAAGGGGCATTAGGCGGTATTTTTCAATAAGCCATTCGGGCAGAATTTCTTTAATATTGCCGTCGATTTCGCGCAAAGCAGTCTCAACAAAACGCTCAAGAGTTTTAGACGGCATTTTTGAAGAAGCCTTGTAAATAGGCCGTATGCGTTGTTTTTCGGGCTTTTCAATCCGCGGCGCAAGCATTGAAACTTCGCCGTTTTTATCGCGCGAGAGCTTTCCGAAAAACAGGTATTCGCTGCCCTCTTTTAAAGTGTCGCTTATATATTTGTTGTTAAAAAACACAAGCGGAACATAACCGCTTCCGTCCGCAATAACGGTTTTAGAAAGCAGCCTGCCTCCGCTTATTTTAATATCGTGCACGCGGTCTAAAACCTCTGCCGAAAAGCAAAGATTTTCACCGACGGGTGCATCTTTTATTTTTGTGATTTTGCTCCAATCCTCGTAAGCACGCGGATAAAAGCGTAAAAGCGAGCCGACGGAGAAAATGCCGAGCTTTGAAAGTTCTTTTGAACGCGCTTCCCCTACGCCCTTCAAATATTTTACTCTTGTGTCGTATTCAACCATAGTAAAATTCTATCAGTCGACAACTACGCCTTTTTTAAGAATGATATTGGCATAAAGCGCAGATTCGCTTGTTGCGATAACGGCATAAGCTTCTTTTGCTCTGTCATAAAAAGCAAATCTTTCAATTTCGCTCATGGGTGCAGAGCTGCCCGAAGCGTCGATAATATCCCTGTATTCTTTCCAGATAACGGGCGTGGGGTCGCCATTTGTGGTTGCCATAAGCATAACGGGGCTTTCAACGTATGTGTCAAGCGGCATAAGCTTTAAAATAGCCTCCAAAAGCTCGGGCACGTTGTGACCGTCGCATCTTATAAGGCGCTTTGCGTTAGAAGCCGCCGGAAAATTGCCGTCGCCTATAACGATTTCGTCGCCGTGACCCATTTCGTCAAGTATTTTTAAAAGCTCCGGTGAGATAATGTTGGGTATGCCTTTAAGCATAAAAATTCCTCCGTAAAATTAATTATTTTTTTAATTGGCGAATATCCGAGCCTGTAAAGCTCACGATTTCAAAGGCGTTGAGCCTTGAAGCGACCTTTTGCCCGTAGCGCTCTTCAAGCTGAGAAAGCGAAAGCCCCGTGCAAATAATCATAGGCCGCCCGATAAGCTGGGATTCGTTTATAAGCTCATAAACAGCCGCCTTTGAAAACGGCGTTTCGTATTCGGAACCGAGGTCGTCGATTATTAAAAGCTCGCCGTCCGAAAGCTCCTCAGAAAGAGAGCCGTCGTCCCTGCCGAAATGCTCGTCCTGCATACGTTTTAAAAGCTTCCACGCGGTGTAATATAAGCAGTTGTGACCTTTTTCTGTAAGCTCATTCATAACGGCGAGGGCAAGGTGAGTTTTGCCGAGCCCCGTAGAGCCGCAGAAAAGAAGGCTCCCCGACGTGCGCGAAAAGCTGTCGGCAAAATTCTTTATGAGAGCCGCCGCCGCGCGCATATACTCACGCGGGGAATAGCCGAGTGCAGGGTCTTTTTTGTCGCTGTAAAAAGAAAGGTCAAACGTGTCGAACGTTGAAGAAGCAAGCAAAGGACTGCACGAAAGCTCGCTTGAAGCAATCTTTTTTAAAAGGCGCAAATGGCATTCGCAAAGCTTGCCGTCAAAAATGCCCGTGTCTTTACAAAGCGGGCAGCTGTAGTGCGGCTCGAGATAATCCTCGGGAAAGCCCGCGCTTTTAACAAGCAGACGGCGCTTTTCCTGCGCGGCAAGATTTTTTGCCGCAAGAGCCGAAATATCAGGGTTTTGACCCGAGCCGACACTTCTTACGGCGGCAAGCGCCGCGTCGCGTATTTCGTTTTCAAGCTCTTTTAACTCGGGGTGTTCCGAAATAAAATTCCGCCGTCTTAACGCGGCAAGCTCTTCGGCATTTTCGCGGCGTTTTTTAAGCTCGGCTTCGGCCTTTGAATAAACGGCTTCGGTAAATTTCACGTCCTGTCACCCTCTTCTTTCATTTTTTTAAGCATTTGAAGCACACCGGATTTTCCGATGCTTTCGGTGTCGTAAGATTTTTTATATTCCTCGGGAATTGATTTTTTCTGCTTTTCTTTAACATCCTCGGGCGATTTTATGCCGGCTTTAAACCATTTTTTAAGAGCCTTGTCGGCAGAAGAGAAGCTTTTGCCCTCGTTTTTTAATGCGAGCAAAATCATTTCGGAAGAAAATTCCATCGTGACAGCCCACTCGCGAAGATAGTCGGCTGTTTTGCCGGCGGGGCTTTTCGGCAAAAGCCCCAAATACGCGCGGACGTCGCCGTATACGGAGTTTATCACCGACAGGTCTTTTAACTCGCGCGTTACATCATCCATAGATGATATTCCCTTTTTAGCCCACGCTTCGCCGCGGCGCTTAACTGCGTCCGGCGTCGGCAGACCGCTGTCTTTTTGATATTGCAAAAGCGTAATAATCATTTCGGG
Organism: Ruminococcaceae bacterium UBA6364; assembly: GCA_002440045.1. GTDB lineage: Bacteria > Bacillota > Clostridia > Oscillospirales > Acutalibacteraceae > DTU089. Next base: position 4,042 of record DJRI01000121.1, read on the forward strand.
CGAAAAGCCGTAGTAATCGTATAAAAGCACAATAACAGCCTGCATTCTGTAGCCGTATGTGCCGAGAATAAGCTGTGCTTCGGCGTTTGTTGCGGCAAGCATTTCGTCCTGCGAAAGGCGGCGCGCAACCTCGCTTTGGGTCGGCAGTTTAACGACTGCGGGTTTTGCGGGCTTGGCTTTTTCTGCGGGAACAGAAACGGAAATATCCGCTGTTTTGAGATTTGAAACAGCTTCTTTTGCCTTTTCTTCGTTCTCTTCGCCGTCTTTTTTAATAACGCCGCGCTCCTCCCAAAAAAGAAGGCAGTCTTCTGCGTCCTGCTTTGAAAGTCCCGTGCAAAGAGCCACCTGCTCGGCGTCTTTAACGCCCTCGGGATTGCGGAAAATGAAAAGAAGAACCTTAAAGCTTGCCGCAGAGGCAAGCTTTAAATTTTTGTCGATTATTTCTGTCGGAACGGCAACCGCGCCGCCCGCATATGTGCAAACTATTTTATACATAATCAGTTGGGAAATTTAACGACCACGCCGACAGAGTTACCGCCGCCGTATTCCGAAATATTCTGAAGGTCAACGTCAGTTGAAACGGAGCGGCCCGCTATTACATAGCCGCCGTCAGCGCCGAGACAAACCGCAGAAGCCGCGTCGTCCTTTTTGCCGCCGAAGGAGCGCGCCCACAAAAGCTCGCAGCGCTTGTCAAAGCCCGCTATAACAATATCGTCGCCGCCGCGCGTTGTAACGCCTTTAAGGTCGCGCGTTGAAGAGTTTGTGTAGCCCACTGCGACTACTGTGCCGTCGGGCATTTCAACAAGGTCCTCAAAGCGCTCGGTGTTCTGCCCTCTGAAAGCGGAAGAACCGATAACCTCAAGCGCGGTGTTATATTTGATGATATATGCGTCGTATTCGCCCCTTGCGGAAAGGTCGCCCGAGAAGAAGCTTGAATTGTCCGACGAATCCGCGGAATTTGAACGGCCCGAAATGAACAGACTGCCGTCGGAGGACGCCATAATTGCGTTGAAGCTTTCAACGCCGCTGCCCGCAACGGGTGAAACGGAAACATATTTGCCGTCGGAAGAGAATTTAACAATGCCTGCGTCGGCTTTTCCTTTAGAAGTGAAAAGCTCGCCCGAATAAAAGCTGCCGACTGCATAAATATTGCCGTCCTTGCCGATTGCAACGTCGTTTAAAACGTCCTGATTTCCGCCTATAAAGTTTTTGAAAACAAGCTCGCCGGAGCTTGAATATTTTGCTATCGAGGCGCGCGACTGAAGCTCTGCCCCGCCGAAGCCCTTTGCGTCGCGGTCGTTTGTGCCGACAGAGCCGACTGCGACAACGCCGCCGTCCGAAGTGACCGCAATGCCGTTGAACATATCAACGGTGCTTGTTCCGAATTTCTTTATCCAAAGCCTTTCGCCGTCAGAAGAGAATTTTGCAACGAAAGCGTCATAAAAGCCGTAGCCGTTTGTGCCCTCAACGTTTTTGCCGTAGCCCGCGGCATAGAAAGAGCCGTCCGAAGCGGGCGCAAGAGAAGTAACGACAAACACGCCGTTTGTGTTGCCCACAGCTTTTTCCCACACGATTTTGCCCGTAACATCTGTCTTTGCAAGCACGGTGTAGGGAGTGACAAGCGCCGAGTCTTTAAACTGCGAAAAGTTGCCGTCGGTCGAGTTTGTGACGTTTGCCGTTATATATGACTTGTCAGAAGTAAGAATAACGTCCGAAACATAGTCAACCTGCGTGCCGCCGCGCGTGTATTTCCACTCGGTTTTGGCAGGCTCAATGTCAGCGGTCGGGCCGACGGTTATGTCGATAATTGTCGTTATAACATTGCCGCTTTCGTCAACGCCCGTGTTGCCCTTGCCGTCGGTCACGACAATAGCCGTCGAGCCTATAACCTCGCCCGGTGCGCGCGACTCTTCGGGGCGGACTACCTTTGTTTCGTAAGACGTGTTGCCGTTTTCGTCGGTAACGGGAACTGTAATTACCATATCACGGTATTTGACGGTTGTAACGGGGTTGCCGTCTTTGTCGAGAACAGGGTTGCCGTCCTTGTCAAGCACGGTTACGATTTCGGTTTCGGGAATGACCGTGACGGGCGTGCCGTCGGGGTTTGTAATCTCAACGCCGTTTTCGTCGGTAACGCGGACGGGCTTCGGCTTGCCTTTTGAAGCGACAAGCACCGCCGTAACCACTGCCGCGACAACAAGAATAACCGCCACGGGTATGATGATGTAAAGCAGCTTTTTCTGCTTGCTGCCGTCGTTTTTATTGTTTTTCTTTACGGCGTTTTCGCCGATATTTTTATTGTTTTCCAAAGGAGCACCTCCGAAGTATTTATGTATTTATAAACAGTGAATTTGCAAATACTTATACATTATAAACTATAATATCACAAGCCGCGCGATTTTTCAATCTCAAAATCTGCCTCGGCTTAAATTTCGCAAAAGTATATAAAAATGTATACCTGCAATTATGTAATATATATAATTTTTGCATTTTACTCAAAAAAACCATTGAAAAGCGTTAGTTTATATGCTATTATGACAAGGTACAGTAATTATCAGGCTCATAAGAAATTGAAATTACAAATATATACAGCCGCACAAAAAACGGCTTTAGGAGGAATCAGTTTGAAAGCGTACACTACGGAAAACATTAGAAACGTTGCCATCGCCGGCCACGGAGGAAGAGGTAAAACAACTCTTGCAGAAGCGATGCTTTACCTTTCAGGCTCATCCGACAGACTCGGCAGAGTAGCCGACGGCAATACCGTTCTTGACTTTGACGCGGAGGAAAAAAGAAGAAAAGTTTCGGTATCTTCCGCTATGGCATACATTGAGTGGAATAATAAAAAGGTCAATATAATCGACTCTCCCGGTCTTTTTGACTTTGAGGGCGGCAGAAGCGAGGCTTTAAGAGCTTGCGAAACCGCTATAGTTGTTCTTGCCGCGGGCGGCGGAGTAGACGTCGGCGCGGAAAAGGCTCTCAGAGCAGCCGGCAGAAGAGGACTTTCAAAGTTTATCGCAGTTACAAAGTGCGACGCGGAAAACGCGGATTTTTATAAAACTCTTGACGCTCTTAAAGAGCAGTACGGCACGGCAATCTGCCCCGTTGTTGTCCCCTTTATGCAGGACGGCAAGGTCGACTGCTATGTAAACTTCCTTCAGGGCAAGGCGTTTAAATATCAGAACGGCAAGGCGACTGAGGTTCCCGTACCCGAGGACGCTGTAATATCCGGCATTCACGAGGCATTTACAGAGGCAGTTGCAACAGCCGACGACGACCTTATGATGAAATTCTTCGACGGCGAAGCATTTACGCATGACGAAATAGTTTCGGGTCTTTCAAAGGGCGTTCTTGACGGAACGGTTGTTCCCGTTTACGCTTGCTCAGGCTATAACCTTGACGCTGTTGACCTTGTTCTTAACGGAATTACAAAGCTTGCTCCCGCACCCAAGGGCGAAGAAGGTCTTGAGTGCAGGGCGGACGCTCCGCTTGCGGCTATCTGCTTCAAGACGGTTGCCGACCCCTTCGTAGGCAAGATGTCTTTCTTTAAGGTTGTTTCGGGCAAAATCACACCCGACACGGCGGCTTATAACGCAAGAACCGAAGAAGTTGAAAAAATGGGCAAACTTATTACCGTCAGGGGTGCAAAACAGGAGGATATTTCCTGCATCACCGCCGGCGATATAGGCGTTGTTACAAAGCTTTCGGGCTTTAAAACGGGCGACACCATGTGCGACCCCAAAAACCCCGTAACCCTTAAAGGCGTTGACTTCCCGCTTCCCTGCTATGCAATGGCTGTTAACGTTGTTAAAAAAGGCGAAGAGGATAAAGTCGCTTCGGGTCTTACAAGACTTGCAGAAGAGGACGGCGCTCTTAAATTCTATACAAACAAAGAAACAAAAGAGCAGATTATCGAGGGTCTCGGCGAACAGCACCTTGACACGGTTGTTACAAGACTTAAAAATAAATTCGGCGTTGAAGTTACCCTTACGGTACCGAAGGTAGCCTACAGAGAGACTATCCGCAAATCCGTCGATAAACAGGGACGCCACAAAAAGCAGTCGGGCGGTCACGGCCAGTTCGGCGACGTTTGGATTCGCTTTGAGCCTTATATGGGCGACGAGGACTTTGTTTTCACTTCAGACGAGGTTGTCGGCGGCGCTGTTCCGAAGAACTTCTTCCCCGCTGTTGAAAAAGGCCTCAGAGAGTGCATTGCACAGGGTCTTATCGCGGGCTATCCCATGGTCGGCATCAAGGCGGCGCTTCACGACGGTTCTTATCACCCCGTTGACTCTTCCGAAATGGCGTTCAAGACTGCCGCAAGAATAGCCTTTAAAGCGGCTATCCCCGAGGCTGCCCCCACAATTCTTGAGCCTATCGTTACGCTTAAAGCATATATCCCCGACAACGACCTCGGCGACATTATGGGCGACGTTACAAAGCGCCGCGGCAGAGTGCTCGGAATGGGCCCCGCCGAAGAGCCGAAAATGCAGGAGCTTATAGCGGAAGTTCCGAAAGCCGAAATGGGCGACTTCGCCATTACGCTTCGTTCCGTAACAGCCGGCAGAGGCCACTTCACAACCGAGTTTGCCCGCTATGAGGACGCTCCGCAGAACATCGCCGAAAAGGTTATCGCAGAAGCGAAGCTTGAGGACGACGAAGACTGAGTTAGCTGTTAGCTATTAGCTTTTAGCTGTTAGCCTTAGTGACGGCGGCTTGCGTATTGTCATTTTTACATTGTTGTTTTTTTGAACCCCGTAGATTGGTAAACCCGATTTACGGGGGCTTTTTTTGAGGTGAAAGGTAAGAGGTAAGAAGTAAGAAGTGATTATAATCCGCGTAAACGCGGAAATTTTAAGGGGAACGCTTGCGCGTTCCGCGGGCGGCAGGTTGCCGCCCCTACGGGGTAGCCTGTAGCTGCTAGCTGTTAGCTATTAGCTTTTAGCGCGCGGCTAAACTATACCCATAAA
>DJRI01000002.1:0-4050 GCA_002440045.1 Ruminococcaceae bacterium UBA6364
GCTAACAGCTAATAGCTAACAGCTAACAGCTCACAGGAGGGACAAACCATGATGAAAAAATGTTCAAAAATTACGGCTGCCGTTCTTTCGGTAATTTTGGCGTTTTCGTTTTTTTGCGTTACGGCTTTTGCGGCAAACGAAGAAAAAGCCAAAACGGACATTGAAATCAAAAACGACTCGTTTTTTATAAAAATACCCGCCGGTTACGAAATGATGCAGTCGCCTTTTTATGATTTTTTAAAATCCGAAAGTCCGCGCATCGGCGACAGAATAGCCGTGCTTGTGTTTAAAAACAAAGACGGCGCCGATGTAAACGAATTGCCGAAAGCAAAATACAGCGATTTTGCAAATTCGGTTTTAAACGACGTTGCGGCGCAGCTTATGATTATAGAAAACTCCGCCGAAGCGGAATATGTCAGGGTAGACGGCAGCGGCGCGCTTTGCTGCAGGCTTCGCTTAACGGCGTTTTCGCAATATGCCTATTGCTACATTTTCACGGCAAAAAACAATATCTATTGCTTATATTTTTCTACCGATATTGCTTCTTCCAGTGCAGAAGTTCTTTCGGTGCTTCATTCGTTTTGCATAAACGACGAGCGATTTTCGGGTGATGAAAATGCACCTACAGGCGATTTCAGCGACGCTTTGCCGTATGAAGAAGCTCTTTTAAAGGATTATATGCGCTATGGTTTATATAATCGGTACAGTTTATCGCCCGAGGGTGATGAAACATTTGATTATTGCGAGGCTTTTGATTATATACCTGTGTTTTTTGGTTTTACCAGAAGTGTTTCGTTAATAGTGCTTATTCTTACAATTATTTTTGCCGTCAAATATCTGTCAAAAAAGAAAAAGATTAAAAGATACGAAAATCTCTACGGAAAAATTTTTTAACATATAATGGGCTGTGAAAATTTCTTACAGCTTCTGTTATAAAAAATCCCGCATTCTGCGGACTTAAACTACGGGAGGATACATATGAAAAAATTTTTATGTTTACTGTCGGTATTGCTCATTCTTTTTGCAATAGCCGCACCTGTTTTTGCAGAGTCTTCGGACCTGCCGTCTGAAATACCGTTTAATCACAGCGACGAAGCCGACGGATATGATTTTAACCGCGGCGGCGATGGCGGCGGCGCTTACTTTGCACCGTACGCGTCGGACAGTGACGACCTTTACGATACGTTTGACAACACCGCTTTGGTTGTAGCCGCAATGGTGGCTTTTGTTTGCTTGTTCCTGTTTTTGCCGCTGCTTGCAGTTATGATTGTTTTTATCGTGCTCAACAGCAAAGCAAAGAAAAAAATCGCCGAGTATGAAAGGCGTATAAACGCCAATATGTACGGCGGCTTTAACCCCGCGCAGGGCAATTTTTACGGCGCGCCTCAAGGCGGCTTTAACGGCAACTTTAACACGGCTCAGGGCGGTTTTAATAACGGATATAACCCCGCTCAGGGCGGCTTTAACAACGGGTATAACACCAACACAGCACCCGGGGGCGGCTTCTCAACTTCGCCGCAGGGGCAGAATAACGCAAACGGCAGTTTCTCAACCTCGCCGCAGGGGCAAAATAACGCATACGGCGGTTTTTCACAGGGATTTTCAAGAAATGAAAACGGTATGTACGGCGGATTTTCTCAAAACACGGGTTTTCAGAATATGAACGCGCAGAATGTGAATCCGCAGAATATGAATCCCCAAAACGTGAATACGCAGAACGTTGACGCACAAAACGGCGGCGCGCAAGGCGAAGCTCAAAAAAGCGGAGGTAACGCCGATGAATAAGATGAAAAAAGCAATTGCATCATTAATTGCGGCAATAATGCTCGTTTCGGCGGCTTCTTTTTCGGCTTTCGCCCTTAAAGTCGCAGACGGCTCTGAAAAGTTTGAGGTGTTCAACGACAAGTTTTATGCCGTCGTGCCCGAAAATTATATAATCTGCTACAACAAGAACAATTATATATTTATGTCGGACAGGGCGGTTGACACTTATTACATCAGTTTTTATTGCTTCGACAACAAAGACGGCATAAACGCTCTTGCGCTTTCTTCGCAAAAAAAACAGCTTGATTTTGCCGATGATATTATTGAAAAATCATTTAAGGATTATGACGACGATTTCGGAATAAGCGAGGTTTATGAGCTTGACGCAAACGGCTGTACCTGTCTTGTTGCCGATTCGTTTACAGACTCGGGCGACCACGAAGAGCTCATGGGCACATGCTACATAATAACGTGCAAAAGTAATATTTATTTAATTAAGTTCGAGTCCTACGGCGTGTTCCCGGAAGAGGACATTACGACCGTTATGGAATCTTTTTCTGCAAACGACGAGCGCTTCGGCGGTGAAAAAGAAAAAAATCACTGCGATTTTACAGATGCGTTCCCGCTCTCTGCCGCTCTTGAAAACGACGTTACAGCTTATGACGAGGCTGTTTTCGGCAACGGCGCGCGGCAGGATTTCGGCGCAATAGACCCCGACGATTACGATGATACGTTTGATGTTTTCGCGGCGGTTGTTATGTCGCTTATATTCATAGTTCCGACAGCCGTAATTGCCGTTATTGCAATTGTGTTTATTTGCAAATATGTAAAAAACAAAAAGAAGCTGCGCGAGTATGAAGAAAAATACGGCGGCTTAATGATGTAACGGTATTAAAAAATATTAAATACAGCCCACGGGCAAGAGGTGTTTTTTATGAAAAGATTTCCTATAGGCGTAATTATCAACAGCTTCAGAACGGATATTCCCACCTCCGTTAAAAAGGCTGCCGAAGTCGGCGCGCAGGGCATTCAGGTCTATGCCACGAGCGGCGAAATGGCTCCCGAAAACCTTTCAAAGGAAAAAAGACGCGAGTTTTTGGACCTTGTTAAGTCAAACGGACTTATCATTTCGGCTCTTTGCGGCGACCTCGGCGGGGGCGGCTTTACGCATCCCGAAAAAAATCCCGAGAAAATCGAAAAATCAAAGCGCATTTTAGACCTTGCAAAAGAGCTTGAAACAAACGTCGTTACAACTCACATCGGCGTTGTTCCCGAGGACAAAAATCACGACAGATACAAAATTATGCAGGAGGCATGCCATGAGCTTGCCGAATATGCCGACTCTATAGACGCGCATTTTGCCATTGAAACAGGCCCCGAAACAAGCGCAACGTTAAAGGGATTTCTTGATTCGCTCGAAAGCACGGGCGTGGGCGTAAACCTTGACCCCGCAAACCTTGTGATGGTTACGGGCGACGACCCCGTAAAGGCTGTTCACAATCTTAAAAAATATATCGTCCACACGCACGCAAAAGACGGCAAACAGCTGTTTTATAAAGACCCCGAAATAATTTACGGAATGAAGCCCGACGTAATAGTAACCGGCGACTCGTTTATCGAAGTGCCGCTCGGCGAGGGCAGCGTGCCGTTTAAAGAGTACCTTGAAGCGCTTTGCGATATCGGCTACAACGGCTTCCTTACAATCGAACGCGAGGTCGGCGACACCCCCGAAAAGGATATAAGAACCGCGGTAAAATTCCTTGAGGGAATGTTTGATTAAGCCGTTAGCTGTTAGCGCGCGGCTTCGCCGCTTGAGCCGTTAGCCGTTAGCTTTTAGCTGTTAGCCTGCGTGGCGGTCAGTTTGTTTTATCATTTTTACATTGTCTTTCTGACGGTGGCTATTGGCACGGCATTGCCGTGATTGTATTCCGCACGTTGTGCGAAAATGTTAAGGAAAACGGCGTTGCCGTTTTTGGCGGGCGGCAGATTGCCGCCCCTACGGGAAGTATGGGAAAATCGGCGCGGAAAACGGCAGGTTTTTGCGTGGAAAAACCTATATTGCGTGTTTATTGACGGGTAAATTACAGTACCGAAATAAATCTATAAACAATCAAACATTTTAAATGACAAACCCCGTATTCGGACAAAACCCGTTCACGGGGATTTTTATATCGACATAAATAAAACCCTGCAAGCGGAAAAACATATCCGTTTACAGGGTTCACTTTATTATAGTGTAAAAATGATAAAACGCGTTTTTTTGTTTTCACTTCGTAGGGGCGGCAA
>DJRI01000002.1:4119-15355 GCA_002440045.1 Ruminococcaceae bacterium UBA6364
TATAATCGCGGCGAAGCCGCGTGCTAAAAGCTAACAGCTCGTCGTGCGCGCTCATCCTTTCGGAAAATCCGTTGCAGTTTTGCCGTAATAGGCGAATGTTACGCGGTTATTTTCGTCAAGCTCTGCAAAAACGGGAAGCTGAAGCTCGCGTTTTTTCATATTTTCTTTCATTCCGAAAACAAGCTTTAAAAGCTCCTCGTCAAAAATCGGTCTGTTTGAAGAATTATCCGCAATTTCATAAAACGCCTTGTCGCCCGAAACAAGCTGAACGCCCGAATTGCAAGTAAAGCAGTTATATTTTGAAAAGATTTTACCGTCGGGGTCGGCAATAAGGGTGTAGTCGTGAAGCGCGCGAAGATTTTCGACCTCTTCTTCGCTTGACGGCACAAAAACGGTTATTTTATTATCTTTTTTCTCTTTAATTTTGTCAAGGAATGTGAAAAGCTCTTCGGAAAATACAGAGCCGACGGGTCTTGAAAACGCAACAAGCTTTTTGCATTTTTCGTCGCCCGCATCATTGAAAATCACGCCGTTTTCAAGCGTAATGTGAATAGGTCTGCCGTGTTCTTTTTCCTCTTCTCTGCGGCGCTCAACACCGCGTTTGAAGCGGAAAAGCGCCTTTTCGAGCGTGTTTTTTGCACAGGCAAGGTTAATTCTTTGAAAGCCCCTGCCCGCAATGCCGAACATTTCGCCGTTGTCAAGGAATATTTTTTCGCCTTCAAGAATTTCGCGCATTTCTTCGTGTGTAAACCCGAGTCCGCGCACGTCTATCCACTGAAGATATGTGCCTTCAAGCGGCGAACAGACGACCTCGGGGAAGTTCTCTTTCATAAAGCTTTCAACAAGCTCTGCGTTTTCTTTTATTACGGGCAAAAGCTCCAAAAGCCAGTCTTCGCACTTGTTATATGCCGCCTCGCACGCAGTATAAGCAAAAATATTAAGGTGAAAATGCACGTTGATTGCGGCGGCAAGCTTCATTTTGTCACGAAAAGCCTTGTTCGGAATAATTATGTTTGAGCACTGAAGCCCCGCAAGGTTAAACGTTTTGCTGGGCGCGGTGCAAACGGCGCAGTTATTTTTGATTTCGTCGCCGAGTGTCGCTAACACCGTGTGCTTTACCCCGGGCATAATAAGGTCGTTGTGAATTTCGTCGTCGATTACAAACACGTTGTTTTCACAGCAAACGTCAGCAATGAATTTTAACTCCTCTTCTGTCCAGACCTTTCCGACGGGGTTGTGTGGGTTCGACAAAAGAAGCGCGGTTACGTCTTTTCTGGCGGCTTTTTTCTTAAAATCCTCGCGGTCGATTTCATAAACGCCGTTTTTGTTAATAAGCTCTGAATAAACAATGTGCCTGCCCATTGCCGTGACCGACACGTCAAAAGGATAGTAAACGGGCGTTAAAATAAGCACGGCTTCGTTTGCGTTTGTAACCGCCGTTGTTAAAAGCTCCAGTGCGTCAACAACGCCCGGCGTAGTAACAATCCACTCTTTTTTAACGTCAAAGCTGTGGCGGCGCTTCTGCCACGAAATTACCGCGTCAAAATAGCGCTCGGTGGGGTTTGTATAGCCGAGAATCGAGTTTTCCGCAAGCTCTTTAAGCGCGGTTTTTATTTCGGGCGCGGTGTAAAACTCCATATCCGCAACCGAAAGCGGAACAAATTCGCTTGTTGTGCCCTCGGTCCATTTTGCGGCGCCGTCGCGGCTGCGGTCGGGAACGCTTGTAAAATCGTATTTTCTGTTCATATAAATACCTCTTTCCCTGTTTAACAGTCAAAACCGTGCAGGGTTTGACTGCTTTATACCTAAACTTCTGTAAGTTTTTATTATATCCGACAAAAGGTCGGTGTTTGCAAAATCCTTGTTATAAATGATTTTTGTCTCGCGCACCATACTCAGATTTTCAATCGGCAAAGCGGTGATTTTGCCCTTTTTAATTTCGTCCATGCACGCGCTCCCCGGGAGGATTGACACGCCGAGATTTTTTCTTATAAGGTCTTTTATCGTCGCAATGTTGTCAACTTCGAGCATTATGTTAAAATCGCCGACCGACACGTTGTTGCTTTCAAGCGTCGAGTCAAAAAGCTTTCGCGTGGCTGAAGAGGGCGTGCGAAGAATCATTTTTTGCTTTTTTAAGTCGCTTAACGTTACAACGCCCTTTTTTGCAAGCGGATTGCCCGTTGCCATTATACACATAAGGCAGTCGGTGTCAAGAAGCATTGAATTATAGCGCGGGTCCGAAAAAGAACCGTCAACAACGGCAAGGTCAATCTCGTAATTGCCGAGCATATCATAAAGATTATTTATGGTATCAGTAAAAAGTATTATTTTTGTGCCGCTTTTTTCACTGCCGTATTTTGCAAGAGCCTCTGCCGTTAAATTGCTTTCGGAGGTGTGCGTAATGCCCACCCTAAGAACAGAAATATGCTTTTCGGAATTTTTGATTTCAAGCAGCATTTTTTCGTTTAACGACTTAAATCTGCGCGCATATTTTACCGCAATTTCGCCTTGCGGCGTAAGCTTTAACCCGTCGCGCCCGCGAACGAACAGCGGTGCGCCGATTTCATCTTCTAAAAGCTTTATGTGGCGGCTTGCCGCAGGCTGAGTTAAAGACAGCTCATCGGCGGCACGCGTTATGTTGCGGTGCTCCGCCACTGAAAGAAGCGTTTCTATTTTGTTGCCGAGCATACTATCACCATAAAGAAAATTTATTGTGTGCAAAATAAATATAATTTGCTTTTATCTTTATTCAAGTATATCATATAGCGGTACTCTTTTTCAAGAGCTGTTCATACATATATTAAAAATATCAAAAATACGTCGCCTCGGGGGCGGCTTTTTATATTGCATCGGGAGTGTTTTTGTTGACCGACATATTTGAAAAATTCAATATCGACTCAACCGTGTCGCAGATAATAATTTCTGTGGCGCTTATGCTTTTCGGCGGATTTTTAATGACGCGCCTTACAAAACGTTTAAGACTGCCGAACGTCACGGCGTATATAACCGCGGGCATAATTTTAGGGCCGTTTTGCCTTAACCTTGTGCCGCACGCGATTATTGAGGGAATGGATTTTATAGCCGACGTTGCGCTTGCGTTCATCGCTTTTTCAACGGGCGAGTTTTTTAAAATATCAACTCTTAAAAAGAACGGCGCAAAGGTTGTTGTAATAACCGTGCTTGAAGCGTGCCTCGCTTCTGCGGCGGTGTTTGTCGTGACTTATTGCATAATGGGGCTTGACCTTAATTTTTCTGTTGTAATAGCGGCGCTTGCGTCTGCAACCGCGCCTGCCTCGACCGTAATGACAATAAGACAGACAAAGGCAAAGGGCGATTTTGTAGATACGCTTCTTCAGGTGGTTGCGCTTGACGACGTTGTGGGTCTTGTGGCTTACAGCGCGGCGATTTCAATTGCGCTTGCATCTCTTACGGGCAAATTCAGCGCGGGCGATATAATAAAACCGATAGTCGCAAACGTTGCCGTTTTTGCGCTCGGCGCGCTTTTCGGATTGTTTTTAAAGCTTCTTTTGCAAAAGCGCTCAACGGATAACCGCCTTATAGTTTCAATCGCACTGCTGTTTGCATTTTGCGGAATTTGCACGCTGTTTGACGTTTCGCCGCTTTTGGGGTGTATGTCAATGGGCATGGTCTATATAAACATCACCGACGACGAACGCCTGTTTAAACAGCTCAACTATTTTTCGCCGCCCATATTGCTGCTTTTCTTCGTCCGCTCGGGGCTTAATTTTGACCTTGAAGCGCTTTTCAACCCTTCGGGGAGCGTTGGCAGCTTTTCGCTTCTTACGGTCGGCGTGGTCTACTTTTTAGTAAGAATTGTCGGCAAATATCTCGGCGCGTTTCTCGGCTGCTTAATAACAAAAAAAGACAGGCGCGTAAGAAATTATCTCGGGCTTGCGCTCGTGCCTCAGGCGGGTGTTGCAATAGGCCTTGCCGCAATGGGCGCAAGAACGCTCGGCGGCGAAGCGGGCAACTCGCTTGAAACGATAATTCTTGCGTCAAGCGTTTTGTATGAGCTGATAGGCCCGGCGTGCGCAAAGCTTTCGCTTTATCTTTCAAAATCGTATTCGACAAAGCTTGAAGACATTGTTCCCGACGAAGCGCCCGAAAGCGAAGAAAAGAAAAAGACCGAGGTTGAGCGGCTTATTGAAAAAATAAATGCCATTCAGAAAGAACTGCCCGAGCACGCCGACCCTTATTATGAAGATGAAGAGGCGTTTTCGGAGGGCGCAGAAGAGCATTTTGCCATGATGAACGCGGCACTGCCGCAAAAAAGAAGAGGAAGAAGGTCTTTTAGATGAATATTTTAAACGGCGCCGTCGCCCTTGACCCGATAGCCGAGCTTTTGGGCGATTGGTCAAAGGGAATTAACGTATATTCGGCTCTTTTAAGAATTGTTTTAATAATCGTGCTTTCGTCTGTCATCGGGTGCGAGCGCTCAAGCAAGCGCCATTCGGCGGGACTTAGGACGTTTATTCTTATTTCGTTCGCTTCAACGGTCACAATAATGCTTGATATTTTTCTTATGAGCGCCTATTCTTTCGGAATGCCGCTGCTTTCAGCCGCAACGCTTATTTCAGCCGCGATTGTCAGCGTAAACTCAATTCTTTTCAGCTCGCGCAGTCAGATAAAAGGACTTACAACATCTGCGGGGCTTTGGGCGTGCACAATGCTCGGTTTTGCCGCGGGCGCGGGACTTTATACGGTAACGCTTATAGTCTTTTTTGCGATGCTCTGCATTCTTGCGGGCTTCCCGTCGATAGAAACATATCTTAAAAACCGCTCGAACCACTTTGAAATACATCTTGAGCTTAAAAGCAGCGAATATTTAAGGGATTTTGTAACCGTCAGCAGACGGCTGGGGCTTAGAATAGACGATATTGAAATGAACGGCGCTTATGTCGGCTCGGGGCTGAGCGTTTATACAATAACGTTTACAATAAACAGCAGTGAACTGAAAAAATACAAAACCCACCGCGAAATCGTCGAAGCGATAAGCTCGCTTGACTATATCTATTACATCGAAGAAATGCGATAAACGCACAAAACACGAAAATACCGCTTACTCAAAAAACAATGGGTAAGTGGTTTTTGTTTTTATTTCGGTGAAAGCGTACCGTCTTTAAGGTCTTTTGCAACAAAGGGGATAAAATAGAACGGAACGGTAAGCAACTTTTGCGCTTCGCTGTAGCCGTAGTTGTTTTTTGAAACCTTAATTGCAAAATCAAACTTGTTGTGGTTTGAAAACTTTTCAAGCGAATTAAGAGTACCTTTGCCCTTTTTTACGTCAATCGGATAAAGCTTGCCGTTTGATTCTGTAATAAACTCAAGCTCCGAAGAAAGCTTGCCGCGCCAATAAAAAAGCTTGTGACCTTTCGCAACAAGCTCGTTTGCGACAAAGTTTTCAAAAAATATACCCGAAAGCGAAACATCCCGTTCGTTTGAAATGAACGCGGCGGCGTTTATGCCGCTTTGATAAGAAAACATTCCTATATCGCCGAGAAACAGACGGAAAAGGCTGTCGGAGTCCTGCATAAGCGGCAACGTAATGTGCTCTTTAAGCTGAAACGACAGGTTGACGATATGAGCCATTGAAAGCCACTGTATTGACGTTTCATAGTCACGCGTTCTGCTGTTTTTCTCAATAAGCCCGGGTGAAAAGTTTTTAGACTCCTTGTTAAGCTCTTTATATATATTTGAAAAAAGATTGCGCGAACGAAGAAGCGCTTCACGGCTTGCCTGATAAAGCTCCATATCGGAAAGATAGTTTTCATAAAGCACGCCGAGCGTTTCCCGCGACTGTAAAAGATTGCCGTCCTCAACAAAGATACGCACGGCTTCGGGCATTCCGCCGACAAGCAGATATTTGTAGACCTGCTCAAGAGCCAATTCGTGAATTTTAGTTTCAAGCGGTTTTTTTTCGTCGTATGCCGTTTTTACTTTTTCATAAAGAGTTTTGTTGCTGTTAAGCAAAAATTCGTCAAAGCTCATCGGGAAAACGGTTAGCTGATTGATTTTTCCCACGGGGAAAAGAAATTTGCCGTGCGCACCGCGTTTGTCGGTTTCGCGCTGAATTTTAATTCTAACCATAGAGCCGGTGGCGATAACGGGGATATTTTCAAAATCCTGACAAAAGTATTTAAGTGACGAAATGATATTGGGGCATTCCTGCACCTCGTCAAAAATCAAAAGTGTGTTTTCGTCGATTTGTCTGTTCTTTAAAAGCGAAATATATTCGATGATTTTTTTTGCATTTGCCGTTTCGGCGCAAAAAGCGGCGATTTCATCTTCTATTTTGCAGTCTATATAAATATAGTTGCTTTTATAATAGGCTTCGGCAAAAATATTTTTTATGAGATATGTTTTTCCGACCTGCCTTGCGCCCCAGACAATAAGCGGTTTTCGGTATTCGCTGTTTTTCCAGGCGACAAGCTGATTTAAAGCGTTGCGTTCCATAACTCCTCCGACAATCGGTAAAATTAAGGCTTGCAGAGCCGAACCGATACCTAAAGTATACCACGCTTTTTTTTGAATATCAAGGCGAAAATATAATTACTTGCACAAATTCGGGTGTTATTTTGCCTATTGTTTGCACAAATAACGGCTTTTTTCGGCACATTATTTGCACGATTTTAGGCTTTTTTGAGGGCGTTATTTGCACAAATTCAGGGGTTTTTGAGAATGTTGTTTTCACATTTTAAGCTTTTCCGTGAAAAATGCATTTTTAAAAGAGATGTTTTCGGCTGTTTGGTCTTTGGCATAAGAGCGTTGAACCGGTACAGTTTTAAACCGCCCGCTTTTCGCCGTTACTGCGTCAAAAAAGTTTTGTAAGGGGAAAATATAAAAAACCGCACTCTTTTCGGAATGCGGTTTTTTAATTATTACTTCACATCATATCATAAATTGCCCTGCGGCAGGGGCGGGACAAAGTGCCGGCGGCGAAAGCCGCGCAATTTAGCTGTTCAAGTTCTCCGAAACGGTCAAAATTTTTAATTTTGCCGCGGTTCGCAAGGTTATTATTTCATATTAAACTGCTTATATCCGCTCCACTTTTGACCCCAGGCGTTTGCCCATGATTCGCAATAAAGGCTGTAATAAGAAACGTTTTTCTCTTTACGCATTTTTACAAAATAGGGGAAGTTGCACCACGTTGCCGACGGAAGCCCTATCACAAGCCAGTAAAGCGGCCCTAAAAGCAGGCACTGAATTGTGTGGCCGTATTCGTGAATGCGCGTGTCGTGAGTCCACTCGTCGCTGCCGCCCTCGCGGATAAATATGAAAAGTCCGAGCGAAACGCCGCCGAAGTTTTTGGGAACGTATGTAATAAACGCGTTGCAGAATTTTTCGTGGCGGTGACCCTTATACATAATAAGATATGCAATAAATCCGAAAATGTTCACGGGAAGCCCCCAAGTGAACTGCCACAGATAGAAGAAAAATCTGTCGGCGCCCGAGCACGCAATTTTTCTTGTGTGCGGCTCTGCCTGTCTCTTTTTTACCTTTTTTTGTTTTGCCATTTTAAAAAACCTCTTTATTTTATGAAATATGATTTTCAATTTCGCGGTTTATTCGCGCGCGTGTTTCAAGAAGCCATTTCTGCGTGTGCGGATAGTCGCGGAAAGTAAGCTCTGTGTCAAGACCGAGCGACAAAAGCTTTAAAACGTGCTCTCTTGAAGTAAGGCTTTCAAGAAGTCTTAATGCGCGAAGGTCGCAAATGCCCTCATAAAAAACCTCGTGCCGAAGCGAATTAAGGGGCGTGCCGTTTTCGCCGGGGTAAACAACAAACGAGTCGCCCGACGGGAACGCTTCGCCGGCGTCCGTTTCTTCAAACGGGTTCAAAGCGCGCTTTGAATACTGCGAGTACCAAAAGTTGTGACCCCACTGCAAAAAGCCCTCGGCGTTATATTTGTAAAGCAAAAAGCCCAAAACGCGGTTTCGCTGCGAAGGCATTGAAAACAGCCTGTTCGGCAAAAAGTCCGTTACCTGACCGCAGCAGTAATACGTCCAAAAGTTTTCGACCTCGGGCAGAAAAACGTCAGCCTCATTTTCGCAGGGAATCGGCGTATAAACAAGCCCGCTTTTGAAAAATTCAAGGTCAGAAAGAGCGTCGATAAAGCGAAAGCCCTTGAAAAGACTGTGCAAAAGAAGAGCGCCTTTTTTATATGACTCAAGGTCGCCTATGCCGGGTTCATCCGAAACATGCATAAAACAGCGGTCTTTTATGCCGAGTTTTTCGGTTTCGCCCGTGAAAGAAGCGGCAAACTGCTCAAGAAAGCTTCTGTATTCTGCGCCGGCGGCGTCGGTTTCCCAGCCGAAAACACGCTTTAATTCGCCGTTTTCTTCGGCAACGATTTTCGGCGCGGCTTTTGCACCCCACTGCGTGAAAAGATGCGAAATTTCAAACGCCTCTATGCCGCATTTAAGGCACATTTTTATGTAGCGCTCAAACTTTCTGTAGCCGAAATACCAATGTTCTCCGTCGCGCTTCACGTCAACCAGCTGAAAGGTCGGGCGCTCTTTTCCGACTTCGGTGTCGAGCGGCGGCGTGAAAATCGGCGTAAGAATCATATTCATTCCGTGATTTACGGCGTTTTCAATATAGTTTTCGGCAATCTGCCAGTATTCCTTTGAAAAAGGCTCAACCGAATAATAGGTACAAAGGCAGTCGTTGTGAAACCAGTTTGTGTAAAGAAGCTTTTGCGGCGGCAAAAGAGCGTCTATAATGTTTAAAACAAATACCTTTTCATACGCCGTGCCGTCGGCGCAGGTAACAGTTATTTTTGTGCGCCGTTTGCCGCACAGGGACTTTTTCGGCGAGTACTCATACCAAAGCGCGTTCCATTCGTTCTTTTTAAGAACGGCTTCGTTTTTTATCGGAAGTAAAAGGTCGGGGTATTCGCTCCGCTTTTCATAATAAAAGCAGTCGTGATTTTCGCTGTGCGAAAGGCACGAGGGCATTGCCTTAACATAATAGACAGATGTGCGGTTTTTAAGGCGCGACTCCAAAGAAAGAGAAACAACCGTTTCGCTGTCCTCTTCGGGGAAAAGCGCAAGCTGAAACGAAAAGACCTCGTTTTTAAGCGCCGAAAACTCCGTAAATTCTAAGAAATTCGGCTCTTTGTCGCAAAAGACCTTTGTAAGAGAAGAAAGCAACCTAAGCTTCATTATGTTTTCTCCTTATGCTTCTTTTTTGTCGATTCCCTTTTTTCTGAGGATAATGCAGGGGATTAAAATAAGTATTGCAAAAAGACCTGCCGCAAGGAACATTTCGGCGCACGGCTCATAGTTTCTGAGTCCGTCGTCGCCCACATATGAGCCCGAAGCCGCCGCCTTGCACACAGCGTCGCCTATCGTAGGACCGACAACCATGGGGATAAGTACAAAGAAAATCATTCTGATGCCCTGGAAAAGACCTGTTTTATCCTCGGGGGTATAGTCGCGCACGGTTGCGTTAATCATAATTCCGAGAAGCCCGTATCCCGCAAAGAGCGGCACTGCGGCAATAACAAATGTTTTTATGGTGTGCGCAAACGAAGCGCCGATAAGGCCGCCGACAAACAGCGCAACCGCAACGAAAAGAAGAACGTTTTTGCCGATTTTGTCAATAAGCTTGCCCATAAGAACAATGCCCACGCCGACAGCCGCAACGCCGATTACAACGCCTATTACAACGCCGACGTTAAGAGAGCCGTCCTCTTTAAAGAGATAGCCCAAAAGATTTTCGATTTTAAGACCGAGCGAGTGGTCAAGATATATAAGAAGATAGGGGAAGAACACCTGAACGGCTGTCTGGAAAATGCAAACGCCCGAAAGAGCAAGATAGAGCTTTGAATTCTCTTTTACAACAGAGGGCTTAAAGCCGTAAACAAGGTCTGCCCAATAGCTTGTATTTGTTTTCTTTTCGCCGCTTCGTGAATCTTTAAGCGTGAAAAGACCGATAATTCCGCAAAGAATAACAAATCCGCCGATGGCAAAGAAGAATACGGGATAGCCGCCTATTGCGTCAATCATTCCGCCGAAGGCAACAACCACAACCATTGCAACAACGGGCAAAATGGCAAGCACGCTTTCAGCCGTGGCGCGGTTTTTAGCCGTGGTGACGTCCGTTACCCACGCGTTAAAGGCAGAGTCGTTGCTGGTTGAACCCATAAACGTCATAACGCAGTCCATAACGATAATTACAATCGCGGTTGCGGTAACGGCTTTAACGGGGTCCGAAATTCCGAAAAGCGCCGAAACATTGTCTTTTGTGATAAAGCCGAACGCAAAGGTAATTATACCCCAAACGACATAGCCTGCAGAAATAAAGACCTTGCGCTTGTTCATTTTGTCGGAAAGGTTGCCCATAATAAACGTTGTAAGAACAGCCGTTACGGCGCTCAAAGCAACCATAAGCCTGATTGCCGTCATAGAAGAAAGCGAGCCTGTAACAGTGCCGCCCTCATAAACGGTGTTGTACATAAACGTGTTGTAGTACATATTTTCAAGGTTCCATGCCACCTGACCCGTAAAACCGAACAGGCAAAGGTTGAACCATATCCGCGCGGAGAGCTTGTTTTCCGCAAGCGGTGATTTTGTGCGTTTTTCCATAAAAATCTCCTTATAATCAGTAAAAATTGTTAATAACATTATAAAGCCGTAAAGGCGGATTGTCAAGTTAGCTTTTAGCCGTTAGCTGTTGCGCGGCTTCGCCGTGCGAGCCGTTAGCTCTTAGCCGTTAGCTGTTAGCACGCGGCGCTGCCGCGATTATATTCCGCACGGTGTGCGGAAGGTTTAAGGGGAACGCTTCGCGGTCCGGCGGGCGGCAGGAGTTGAAGTAAGAAGTAATGGGTAAGAGGTAATAAGTGATTATAATCCGCACGTTGTGCGGAAATTTTAAGGGAAACGCTTACGCGTTTCGGCGGGCGGCAGGTTGCCGCCCCTACGGGAATAATGGGAAAATCTGCGCGGAAAACGGATAGGCTTTTGCGTGGAAAACCCTGTATTGCGTGTTTGTTGACAGACAAATTATCGTACCGAAATAAATTTGTAAACAATCAAATATTTTAAATGACAACCCCCGTGTACGGACAAAAACCCTTTCACGGGGTTATGTTAGGCTGAACAAACAAAAACCCTGTGAGCGGACAAAATTTATTCCATTCACAGGGTTTGATTTATAATGATTTGAAAAAGAAAAGCGCGGTTTTTGTTTTTACTTCGTAGGGGCGGCAACCTG
>DJRI01000002.1:15402-19004 GCA_002440045.1 Ruminococcaceae bacterium UBA6364
CAACGTGCGGAATATAATCGCGCCTTTGGCGCGCAAGCTAACAGCTAACGGCTAAAGGCTAACAGCTAACGGCTAACTCAACTGCAAGCTGTCGTTCAAAACAAGTGTACTGTACAAAAACAGCACGTCGGCGTTTTCAAACGAGACATAATCGCCCACGGCATACGACGGAAGGTAGCGCAAATCAACAAGCGTAACCTTTTTGTAGCCGCCCGCAAGCAGCGGCGCAAGGCTTGAAGAAAACGAATCGCGGAAAATGACAAGCTCTTTTTCGTTTTCGGCCGCGGGGTTTTCCATTGTTATCAGCGGCACCGAGCCCATTAAAAAGAAGTTATACATATCGTCGGTGGAGAATGCTTTTTTGTCATATAAAACGCCGTTCTCCGGGGTGAGGTCGCCCGTCTCTTCGTCAAACGAAAAAACGGTAACGCGAAGACCGTCGGTTACGGGCGAAGAGAGAAAGCGAAACGAGTCGTATTTGCATTCTTTTGCAAACTGTCCGCTGTAAGCGCCGTAAAACGGCTTGCTTATGACATTTAAGGTATAACTTTTAAACGAGGGAATTTCTGCGCCCATTTCGTCTGCAAGATGCTTTGCCACGGGATAAATTTCTTCCTGCTTCCAGTGGGTGTCGGTGTAATAGTAGTTGTAGTAATTAAGCAGACCGTCTATTTCAATGTGCGTCATATCGGGCGTTTTTTCAAAAAGGCGCGCCTTCAGTGCGTCAAAATCAAGCGAAAGACGTCCCGCTTCTTCGGCAAGATATTTGTTTTTGTCGGGAATGGCGGCAATATAAACTTTTGCGTTTGCCGGCTTTAAATAAAGCTCGGTTATATTTTCAAAAAGGTCTGCCGCATTGTCTATCATAAACGGGTCGAGCGGATAGTCGATTTTCGCAATTGTATCGTCGTAGCAATAAAGACCGTTGTTGTCGCGCTCTAAAAGAAAGTCGTATGACACCGTTGCTTTTAAAGCGCGCAGCTTGTCGCGCATCGGGAATTGGTCGGCGGCGTATTTTTCAAAGCTTTCAAAAAATCGCCCGTCTTTAACGCTGTCGAAAGAAGCTTTGGGGAATTGAGCAAGCTTTCGCCTTTCCGATACGGAGTATTCGTCGGCGGGTTTTATTATAGCCCAAACAGAAAAAACCGATATGACAAGCAAAAACGAAAGCGTTATGCAAAGCGGCTTGAGCATTTCTTTTTTCATAATGTCACCCCTTAAAATCTAAAGTAAAGGAAAGGATTGAACGAGCCGTCCGTAAGAAACGCCGTGACTGTTAAAAGAAGCGCGACTAAAAACAGCGGCTCTAAAACATAAAGAGCCTTTTCGCCGAAGCCGGTCGCGGCAAATTTGTTATAAAGTTTTTTGGGCAGCGGCGTTGAGCCGATTGCGGCAAGAATGAATACAACAAAATAGCTTTTGATGTAATAAAGAGCCTCCGCGCCTAAAAATCCGCCCGAAAGCGAGAACATTCCGCAAAGGTTTTTAACCGCTTCGCCCATGCTGTCGGCGTCAAAAATCACAAAGCTTATAAGAACGGCAAAGAGGACGTAAATGTGCGGCAAAACTTTTCCCTTTTTGAGAAGCTTTAACAGCCTGAGCTTTTCAAAAACAAGAAGCACTGCAAAAAACAGTCCCCAAACAATAAAGTTCCACGAAGCGCCGTGCCAAAAGCCCGTTAAGAACCACACCGTGAAAATGTTGAAAAACCAACGCGGCTTAGACACTCTGTTGCCGCCCATGGGAATGTAAACGTAGTCGCGAAACCACGTCCCGAGCGAGATGTGCCAGCGGTGCCAAAATTCCGTAACGCTTTTTGATATGTAGGGGTAGTTAAAGTTTTCGGGGAAATGAAAGCCGAAAATTTCGCCGAGCCCTATCGCCATATCGGAATAGCCCGAAAAATCAAAATATATCTGAAGTGAAAATGCAACGGCCGCCGCCCAGCAAAACGCCGCAGACGGTGCCGGCGAAGCGTTCTTTGCCGCACAAAATTCGCCGAGAGAATTTGCCAATATCACTTTTTTTGCAAGACCGATTGTGAAGCGGCGGGCGCCGAGCGAAAATTTTTCAAGAGAATGTGTGCGGCATTTAAGCTCGGGCGCTATGTCGGAATAACGGACAATCGGCCCCGCGATAAGCTGCGGAAACATCGTTATATATGCACCGAGGTCGATGGGATTTTTTTGAGCCGCCACAGTGCCGCGGTAAACGTCGATGTTGTAGCTTAATATCTGAAAAGTATAAAAGCTTATGCCTATGGGCAGGGCAATGTTAAGCGCGCTTGCCTCAATGCCCGTGGCTTTGGAAAAATTGTCGATAAAAAAGTTTGCATATTTAAAAAATCCGAGCGCGCCGAGGTCGATTATCACGGCAAGCGCAAGGAAAAAATGCGAAAGGCGCTTTGTACGCGCTTTTTCGGTTAAAATTCCGAGAATGTAGCCCGAAAATATTGTGGCAATCATCAAAAAAACATATTTCGGTTCGCCCCAGGCATAAAAAATCAGGCTTGAAAGCAAAAGAACGGTGTTTTTTAAGGCTTTCGGCGCAATGAAATACAGCAAAAGCACCGCCGGAAGAAAATAGTATAAAAATGGCAGGCTTGAAAACAGCAAAACATACACTCCTTTTAATACGGAAACTTATCTAAAAAAACAGGGGGCAAAGATGCCTATACGCGCCGTTTGCCCCCGATAAATTCAATTTATTTTACAAAAAGAAGAACACGCGCGCCGTAGCTGTCAACGATATAGTCGTCGGCAAAAATGCCGCACATTCTGTAGCCGAGATTGACGTTGGATTTGAGCGACGACGCCACTTTGTCGGCTGCTTTTTCGTTGGTGCATTCAAAAACATAAAGAATGGCGGCGCTTTGGTTTGCGTTTAACGGCTCAAGCATATAAGCGCTTTTGCAGTCGCTTGTCGAAACGTAATAATCGTTGCAGGGCATTACATAATAGCCGCCCTTTTCGGAATAAGAGGGAACAGCTTTCGGGAATGTGCGAATGCCCGACGCGCTTCTTAAAGACGTTGCAAGAACCATTGCCGAAGCAGAGTTGTTTTTGTCTATCTGCGCCCTGAATTCATATCTGACTTTTTCATAGTCGTTTGTGGGTGCGGGCAAAGTGGGCTTTGCTTCTGTTTGCTTTTCGGTCTGTTTTTCGGTCTGTTTTGCAGTGGTCTCGGGGGCGGGGGTGCGTTTTTCGGTTGTAGCGGGCGCCGAATTGTGTTTTTCGGTGGGCTTTGTGCCGGAAGGCGCGGTCGTTGCCTCCGTTTCGGCGGAAGCGTTCGTTTCGGTGTTCAAAAACGCCTCGCTTGCAGGGGTGTTTGCGTCTGTTTCGGCGGGGGCTTCGGTGGTTGATGAAGCGTCGCCGCCCTTGCCTTTGCACGAGCAAAGAGAGATTACGGCGATAACCGCCAAAAGCAGTGAAAGAATCTTTTTGGTTTTCATAAAAAACCGCCTTTCAAAAGTCTTATTTGCCTGCATAATAGCATATTGATATTTTCTTGTCAATCGAAAAACCGCCCAAAAAAGGGTGGGAATTTTTTGCAAAAAACGTGGTTTTGACGGGAGGCGTTTTTTGAAGTAATAGGTAAGATGT
>DJRI01000150.1:0-277 GCA_002440045.1 Ruminococcaceae bacterium UBA6364
TACGGGAACGATAGGAAAATCGCCGCGGGAAAGGGTAGGTTTTTGCGTGGAAAAACCTATATTGCGTGTTTATTGACGGGCAAATTACAGTACTGAAATAAGCCTATAAACAATCAAATATTTTAAATGACAAACCCCGTATTCGGACAAAACCCGTTCACGGGGATTTTTATATCGACATAAATAAAACCCTGCAAACGGAAAATATATCCGTTCACAAGGGTTCATTTTATTTTGATGTGAAAATGATAAAATGCGGTTTTTCATTTTCATTTCG
>DJRI01000150.1:309-525 GCA_002440045.1 Ruminococcaceae bacterium UBA6364
TGCCGCCCGCCAAAAACGCAAAGCGTTTTTCCGCTATACACCGCGCATTTGCGCGGTTACAATCGCGGCGAAGCCGCGTAGCTAATAGGTAGCAGTTAATGGCTAACGGCTCGCGTGGCTTTGCCGCGCAACGGCTGAATTTGAAAACGATATAGAAATGATTAAACAAAGTTACCGTCACGCAGGCTACCAGCTAACAGCTAACGGCTACAGGCT
>DJRI01000150.1:659-8658 GCA_002440045.1 Ruminococcaceae bacterium UBA6364
AAAGCTAACCGCTAACAGCTAAAAAAACCGACCCGAAAAACGACGGGTCGGTAAGTTTTGAGACAAATCAGTCAGCTGTGTAGGGGAGAAGAGCTATATGTCTTGCTCTTTTGATAGCAGTTGTAAGCTCTCTCTGATGATAAGCACAGGTGCCTGTTACACGGCGGGGAAGGATTTTTGCTCTGTCGGACATAAAACGACGAAGCTTTGCAGCATCCTTATAGTCAATCGTCTCGACCTTATCTACACAAAAAGCGCAAACTTTTTTTCTGCCCTTTTTGTTAGGACGGCGATCGCCCTTGTCGGCTTTATCATATGCCATGATATTTTCCTCCTATCGGATAAATCGTTAAAAATCAGAACGGCAAATCGTCATCGTCCTCATCGGCGGTGAAATCAGAAACATTGCCGTTGGAAAAAGCTGCCGGAGCTGCCGCGTCGGCAACGGGTCTTTGCGAAGCGCCGCCTTCGTTTTTGGAGCCGCAGAAGCTTACGTTGTCGGCAACTATTTCAAAGGTTTTTCTTCTTATGCCGTTTTTGTCCTCATAAGAACCGGTCTGAATTGAACCCTGAACGGCAATCATAGAGCCTTTCTGGAAANNTTACAAATTCGGCAGTCTGGCGCCAGCAACGAACGTCAATAAAATCTGCCTGACGCTCTTCGCCCTGTCTTACGAAAGAGCGGTCAACGGCAACGGTTATGCGAGTAACCGAAATGCCGGACTGAGTTTTGTTAAGCTCGGGGTCTGCGGTGAGCCTGCCCATAATAACTGCACAGTTTACCATTTTAAAAGCGGAGTACGCAAGAAAGCCTTGCGGTACTTTTTCCTTTCATAGAATAAATTTCTTACTTCTTGATAATAAGAGAACGAAGAACGCCGTCGGTGATTCTGAGAACACGGTCAAGTTCCGCGGGGAATTCCGACTCGCACTGATGATTGTAGAGAACATAGTAGCCGTCTTCTTCGTCGTTGATGGGATACGCAAGTCTGCGCTTACCCCATTCGTCAACGCTGTCAACAGTTCCGTGAGCCTCCATCATTGCCTTGAATTTCTCGGCAAGCTCTTTTGCAGCCTCTTCACCCTTAGAGAGAGAATAAACTACAACGGTTTCGTAATTGAGTGACATCGTTTGCACCTCCTTCCGGACATATGGCCCTTATAAGATTTAAGGGCAAGGAATAATCGCTGTAAATACTTACAGCGATTACACATTATAACAGTATTTTTCGTCTAAGTCAAGACTTTTCGGAATTTTTGAGATATATTAAAGGTAACGAACAACGCCGAGTTTTTCCATTATGGCCATAAACAGGTCAACAAAGAAAGTAACAAGGTCATAAACGCCGTATTTTTTAAGCGCGTCGGTCGCGTTATCGCCCAAAATTCCGTCGGCGGGTGCGGCGTATTCGCTGTCAACGAACGGCTCGTCAAAATTATAATCTGCGCGCTCGCCGTTCATAACGGTAAAGTCAAATACGCGTTTGCCGGTGGGGGTAACTTTGTTGCCCTCGGTGTAATAGTCTATCTGAAGCTGAATAAACTTGCCGCTGACTTCGGGAAGCGTTCCTGTTACGGGAATCTCGATTTCTTCTTCGGGACCTACCGAAACGAATGCAAGCGGTCTTGCAACAAGCTCTGCGCCCGTGATGTTGATGGCTGTTATTGTTATGGGGTATTCCTTAGAAAGGTTTTTAACAACAAGCGTGTCGTGCTCTGCGCCGACAAATCCGTCTGCGTTGCCCTTAAAGTAGGCATAAACGGCGTTAGAACGGTTTGTTGAAACGTGGAACTGCGGATATTCGGGTGAAGAATAAACGTCTGTTAAAGAGTCGGTAAGAAGAAGCGTAACGGCAAGCTCTCTTGTGTAGTCGTCAAGGAAGGTCATTCCGTGGAAGAGCTGGTCAACATACCATGTGTTTTCAGGGAGATAAGCCGTTGTGCCGTCAACCTCCATAGAGGGTGAAATGTGGTTGTGCGAAGCGTTTGTGCAGGTGGTTTTAAGACCTGAATAGCCGTCCGAGAAGCGCTTGCCGTAAGGCGCGCAAACAGCGCCTGTAGAGTCGTTTGTTGTGATGATTGCGTCTGAGTTTTCACAAAGACCCGTAACGGAAGGGTTGCCCGTACCCGCAATTATCGAAACGTTCATACCGTATTTTTCGATGCAGTCTTTAAGAGCTTTGTCATAGTTTCTCATAATGTCGTGGTGAACAACATCGCTTTTTTCAATAATGCCGGCGTTCTTTTCGGGGTCAAGATATTTTGCTTTAAGAGCGTCGTAATACTCTTCGGGGATAAAGTCCCAAATGCTGCCGAAGTTACCGATAACCTCCATAACATAGGGAAGAATGCCTTCGATAACGTCGTTTAAGAAGCCCGTATTAAGAGCCGTCATAAGCCATTTGTAATCGTTTTCAGAAACGAAGCCGTGCTCAAGGAAATAAACAAGGGTGTATGTGTCAAGCTTAACATTGCGCGAAACAATGTCATAAGCAAGCGCCGCGCCGCCCGCCGCGGGAACGGTCATAACTGCGTTTTTAACGTCTTTTTTGTAGCCGTAAAGCGAAAGATATGTTGCGGTTACCTGACCGCCGTGCGAAACTGCGACAAGGTTAACCTTGTCTTTGCCGGAGTCCTTTTTGACCTCCTGAATAAAGCTGTCAAGTCTTGCGGCGCAGTCAAGCACGCTCATACGCCAGTCTTCTGTGAAGAAATAGCACTTTTCTTCGCCTATAAGAGAAGAAACCTCGGCGAAAAGCTCGGGCTCGCCTTTAAATTCGTTAAGACCGTTTTCGGTAAGATATGCCATATTGCAGTTTGCCGCTATGGGGTTTGCAATCTGAATGTTGTTTACGCTTGAGCCGTCGTCGTTGCAGCGAAGAACGCCCAAAAGGTCAACAACCTCTTCGCCGACCGTCGCGCCGAGCTGCTGCCCGTTGCCGCCTGCCGTTGCGATAAGGCCTTTGCCGAGGTCAACGATTCTTTTAAGGATTCTTGATGTGACCTCTTCCATACCGAAGTGCCAAACGCGCTCTGTGGAGCCGTCTTCTTTTACAAGGTCAAGCTCTGTGCCGCTGTAGCCCGGAATGAGGATTACGGGGTAATCGGTTAAAATGTCGTCATCCGTCACCGCCGACGCCGCAACGCTTAAAACGGAAAACAGCATAACGATTGAAAGAACAAGGGGAAGTATTTTTTTACTCATTTTTTGCTCTCCTTAAAAAAGTAATGTATACTGTTCTTATTTTAAAGGAAACAGAGTGCTTTTTCAAGTAATATGTGTCGAAAATATTAACAAAAAATCAACCTGTAATTTAGAAATTAGCTCAAAAATCCGTGCAAAACGCCGAAAAGCCTTGAAAAAGCGATAAAACATTATATAAAGCGCGTATTTTTCTTTTAAATTTCTTGACACGGCTTTTTTTTGAGAGTATACTGCAATGTGTAATATTTTTGGCTGTGAAGCGGAAATTTACATACAAATCGGCATCCAGAGAGGAAGCGGTCGCTGAAAGCTTCTTGCCGTGTGTGTATTTGCTGCCCGCCGAGCCTCGCTTTGAAAAAAGCGCGGAAGACTCCGTTATCGGTCATACGAGAGGTGTATTTTGCACAAATCGGGTGGTACCGCGGCCAAAAGCCGTCCCGAAAATGCAGAGTGCGCTTTTATTTTTTTATTAAGGATGGTTTTTTATGGAATGGACAGGTCTTAACGAACTGAGAGAAAAATATCTTGAATTTTTTGAAAGCAAGGGGCATCTTCGTTTGCCCAGCTTTTCGCTTGTTCCGCAGGGCGACAAAAGCCTTCTTCTTATTAACGCGGGCATGGCGCCCATGAAAAAATATTTTACGGGCGAGCTTACCCCGCCGAGA
This sequence comes from Ruminococcaceae bacterium UBA6364, assembly GCA_002440045.1. Taxonomy (GTDB): domain Bacteria; phylum Bacillota; class Clostridia; order Oscillospirales; family Acutalibacteraceae; genus DTU089. The sequence continues at coordinate 4,530 of DJRI01000150.1, forward strand.
AAAAGGGTCACAACGTGCCAAAAGTGCATAAGAACGCCCGATATAGAGCGCGTCGGCAAAACGGCGCGTCACGGCACGTATTTTGAAATGCTCGGCAACTTTTCGTTCGGCGACTATTTCAAAAAAGAAGTAATTCCGTGGGCGTGGGAGTTTTGCACCGAGGTTATGAAAATGGACCCCGAAAGGCTCTATTGCAGCGTTTATCTTGACGATGACGAGGCTTATGACATTTGGACAAAAACCGTGGGCGTAAAACCCGACCACATGGTGCGCCTCGGCAAAGAAGATAACTTCTGGGAGCACGGCGAAGGTCCCTGCGGCCCCTGCTCCGAAATATATTATGACCGCGGCGAAGAGTACGGCTGCCACAAGCCCGACTGCAAGGTCGGCTGTGACTGCGACAGATACGTTGAGTTTTGGAACCTTGTTTTCACGCAGTTTGAAAACGACGGCCACAACAACTACACACCCCTTTCGCACCCGAACATTGACACCGGCATGGGTCTTGAAAGACTTGCCTGCATTTGCCAGGGCGTAGACAACCTTTTTGAGGTTGACACAGTGCGCAATATAATGAAGCACATAATTAAAATTGCGGGCATCGAATATCACGAAAGCGAAAAGAGCGACGTTTCGCTTCGCGTAATAACAGACCATATCCGTTCAACAACGTTTATGATAGGCGACGGCGTTTTGCCGTCAAACGTCGGCAGAGGCTATGTTTTAAGACGTCTTTTAAGACGCGCCGCGCGCCACGGCAGACTTCTCGGCATTGAAGGGCCGTTCCTTTCGGAGGTCTGCAAGACGGTCATTAAAGAAAACGAAAGCGCATATCCCATGCTTCGCGAAAAAGAGGACTACATTGTAAATGTAATCGCCATGGAGGAAAAGAGCTTTTCAAAAACCATTGACAGCGGACTTGAAGTGCTGTCGCAGATGATAAAAAATTCCGACGGAAAGGTGCTTTCGGGCAAAGACGCGTTCAAGCTTCAGGACACATACGGCTTCCCCATTGACCTCACAAGAGAGATTCTTGAAGAAAGCTCAATGACCGTCAACGACGAAGAATTTGAAGAGCTTCTTAAAAATGCAAAGGATACAGCAAGAAAAGCAAGAAAAGATGCCGGCGCAGAAGCATGGAAAGGCTCGTCGCTCTCGTTTAAAGAGTGCGGCAAAACAGAATTTACGGGCTACAGCGGCACAAACTGCGAGGGCGAAGTTATCTGCATTGCAAAAGACGGTGAAAAGAGCGAGTTTGTCGGCGCGGATGAGGACGCTGTTCTTGTTCTTGACAAAACGTGTTTTTATGCCGAAAGCGGCGGTCAGGTAGGCGACACGGGAACAATAACGGTCGGCGCGAATGTATTTAAAGTAAACAACACAACAAAAACGCACGACGGAACGGTGCTTCATTACGGCACGCTCGTTTCGGGCGACGGCATAAAAATCGGCGACAGGGCAGAGCTTTCTGTTGACAGCGCGCGCCGCGAAGCAATCATGAGAAACCACACGGCGGCGCACCTTTTGCAGGCGGCCTTGCGCGAAAAGCTCGGCACACACGTTGAACAGGCGGGTCAGCTTGTAAACGAGCATGCGGTACGTTTTGACTTTTCGCATTTTGCACCGCTCACTTCGGAAGAGCTTTCTGCGGTTGAAAACAGAGTTAACGAAGTTATTATGAGCGCAATACCCGTTGTGACCGAAGAGATGAGCGTTGACGAAGCAAAAAAACGCGGCGCAATGGCTCTTTTCGGCGAAAAATACGGCGATAAGGTAAGAGTTGTTTCGGCAGGCGATTTTTCAAAGGAGCTTTGCGGCGGCACGCACGTTAAAAACACGGGCGCTATAGGACTTTTCCGCATTGTTTCCGAAGCGTCGGTGGCTTCGGGCGTAAGAAGAATAGAGGGCGTTACGGGCTTCGGCGTTACGGAGTATATGAACAGCCGCGACAAGCTTCTTTTTGACGCGGCGGCGGCTTTGAAGCTTTCAAACGAAAAAGAGTTGCCCGTAAAAGCTCAGGCGCTCAGTGCCGAGATGAAATCGCTTGAAAAAGAAAACGCAGAGCTTAAAGCCGAAATTGCGGGAAGCAAGGCGGCTTCGGTATTTGAAAATGCCGTAACGGTTAAAGGCGTAAGGGTCCTCAGCGCAGACCTCGGCGAGGCGGGCGCTCAGGAAATCCGCTCTATGCTCGATTCGGTTAAAGACAAGGGCAGCGACATTATCGCCGTGTTTGCGGGCAAACAGTCCGACAAGGGCACATGCTCTTTCGGCTGCTATTGCGCACCCGACGCAATAAAGCTCGGCGCGCATGCGGGCAACATAGTCCGCGAGGTAGCGTCCGTCGCGGGCGGTTCGGGCGGCGGAAAGCCCGACTCTGCCATGGCAGGCGGCAAAGACCCCTCAAAAATTCAGGCGGCGCTTTCGGCGGTTACAGGTATAGTAGAATCAAAGCTTAAATAAACTCACGGCGAAAAGGGAGGATTTATTATGGACTGCATTTTTTGCAAAATAGCAAACGGTGAAATACCTTCAAAAAAAGTGTACGAGGATGAAAGCGTGGTTGCGTTTTATGACCTTGACCCGCAAGCCCCGACGCATATTCTTGTAATTCCCAAAGAGCACATAGCTTCGGCGGCTGAAATAACCCCCGAAAACAGCGCGGTTGTCGCACATATTTTTGAAGTAATTGCAAAGCTTTCAAAAGAGCTTGATATGAAAGACGGCTTTCGTGTTGTTTCAAACTGCGGCGAAAGCGCAGGCCAAAGCGTAAAGCATCTTCATTTTCACGTTATGTCGGGCAGAGCGTTCACCTGGCCCGCGGGCTGATATAAATAATTAATACAACCCGAAAACGGACTGTTCGTAAAGAGCGGTCCGTTGTTTTTGTGAACTTATTGATTTTTTCTGTAAACCGTGATATACTGATACTAATTGATACTAACTGATACTAATTGATACTAATTTATATCGGAGCGTTTTATGGATATTAACCTTTTTATGAAAATGTTTAACGATAAGCATTTTTGCGATTACAAAAAAATGAAATATAAATACGGCGAAAATTTCGGCGATTTTTTAACGGCTCTTCGCGAGTTTTATTACAAAGAACTGCCGCTTTCGGATTTTGACGGGAACAGCGTTGTTTTTATAGAGACAGCCGCTTCTTTAAAGCAAAATACGGTAAAGCTTCTTTTGCAGTCCCAAGACGGCGGCTACGGAATAAAGGCGGCAGAGGATGAAATTGTTGCAACTTCCGCAATCGAGAGCATTGATTTCAGCCGTGACAGCGTGCGGAAAATTCTTAGAGGAATGGCGCCCGAGAACTGTCCCGAGGAGCGGATTTTAGCTCAAAAGCGCGGCGTTGAATTTATTGCGGATTCAAAGAACAAAATAACCGAAGAAAATCTTTACAAGCTTTATATGTTGACTGTCGGCGGGTTTTTAGGTAAAGACGAAAGCCTGAAAGAGGGACATTTTTACAGGCACGACGCCGTTTATGTTGTGGGAAGCAGTATAGAGCACCTGGGGCTTGACTTTAAAAAAGTGCCCGGGTTTATGAAAAATCTTGTCGCCTTTGCAAATGCCGACGACGGCATAAACGATTTAATAAAGGCATCAATAATCCATTTTTATATTGCGTTTGTTCACCCGTATTTTGACGGCAACGGCAGAATGGCTCGGCTTGTTCATTTGTGGTTTTTAATTCAAAAGGGCTACAGAGCCGCGTTGTTTGTTCCGTTTTCAAGCAGAATCGAAAAAACAAAAAAAGCTTATTACGACGCCTTTTCTTATGTTGAAGAGAATAAAAAATACAGCGGCAGAATCGACGTTACTCCGTTTATTCTGTACTTTATAAATAATGTATATAATAAAATGGGCGACGGCATTTCGTTTGAAAAAAATTCGGATGCTTTTTGCGAAGCTCAAAAAAACGGCGAAATTACCGAAAAAGAAACAGCACTTTGGCATTTTGTCGTTGCCGTTTACGGCACGGGTGAGTTTTCGACAAAACAGCTTGAAAAGGATTTCGGCAACGCCGCATACGCAACGGTAAGAGGTTTTGTTTTGAAATTTGAAAGACTTGGATTGATTTCTTCTGTAAAATACGGCAAAAGAATAAAATATAAAG
>DJRI01000022.1:0-874 GCA_002440045.1 Ruminococcaceae bacterium UBA6364
CTTTTCATAGCTGGTCTCCTTTATTCGATGACGCGATTGTCAATAATTTGTCTGTCGGTGACTATCATATCAACAGGTCTGTCAAATCTTCCGTGATAAAGCCGTTCGCACACTTCGCCGTTATAGCAAATGCCGAGCGCCGTTCCCGGGAAGTCTGCAAGAAATCTGTCGTAATAACCCTTGCCGTAGCCGAGGCGAAAGCCCTTTTTGTCAAACATAAACGCGGGTACTATGCACACGGAGTCTGAAAAATCCGTAAGCTTTTCACACTGCGACGGCTCCGGTTCAAGCACGCCGAAAAAGCCTTTTTTAAGTTCGTCAAAAGAGCGAATTATATAAAATGACATATTCCCGAGAGCGTCCTCGCATTTCGGGACTGCCACGGTAACGCCGCGCAAAAACAGCTCGTTAATAAGCTCTCGCGTATCCACCTCAATTTCTGTGGATACATAAACCAGCACAGTCTTTGCATTTCTTAAAAGCCAAAGGTTCAAAAGCTTGCCTCTGATTTTTCTGTCGGCGGCATTTTTTTGCTCCGGCAAAAATTCACGGCGCGACTGTTTGCATTTTTCGCGCAGTTTGCGCTTAATGGGGCGAATATCCTTTATTCTTTGCATTGCATACCCCTTGCAACTTCGGCGGCTGTATTTTCGCCTTTAAAATATTTAAGAATTTCAAGCGCAAATCCGAGCGCCGCCGCAGGGCCGTTTGCGGTAATAATATTTCCGTCGGTTACCACCGCTTCTTTTCTTACGTCCGCTTCAAAAAGACAGTCTTCAAAACCCGGGTAACATGTTGCGCGTTTTCCTTTTAAAAGACCGAGTTTTCCCAATATAAACGGCGCGGCGCAAATTGCCGCCGTAAGATTTTTTCG
>DJRI01000022.1:880-10272 GCA_002440045.1 Ruminococcaceae bacterium UBA6364
GCTGTTTGCAAACTCAAGCGCGCTTTTTACTGCGGGGGAGTTATAAAGGTTTTCCGCTCCCGGCATTCCGCCTGGAAGTATAACGCCAGAAAATTCGTCCGAAAGAGAAACATCTTTTTCAGAAATATCGGCTTTTACCGTTATACCGTGCGCACCTGTGATTTCGGTGCCGCCGACGCCGACGGTTTTTACATCTATGCCGCCGCGTCTTAAAACATCGGCCGCCGTAAGGGCTTCAATCTCTTCAAAGCCGTTTGCCAAAAATATATATACCATAAAATATCCTTTCACATTATTGAAAGCACCGCGTCAAGAATTTTGCCGTTTATTTCTTCAATTGAAAGCGGCTCGCCGCCTTTAGCGCAGTCAATAACAATCCAGTTGTATTTTTTTGCCACATACAAGGCCGCGTCGCGGCAGTGGTTTAAATATGAAACATTCGCTTCGTGAACGTCTTTCTTTTTTTCGTCGCCGTGATAGCGTTCTGTCATAAGCTTTTGCGACACGCTGACGGGCATATCAAGAAAAATCACCTTGTCGGGGGCGGGGATTCCGATTTTGTTGTATTCAATGTCAAAAAGCCAGTCAAGAAAAGAATCCCATTCGCTTTTTTCAAGCTTTGTTATTTGATATATCGCGTTAGCGGGCGTATAGCGGTCCGAAATAATTAGCGTTCCGTTTAAATAGTCGCTTTTCCAATGCTCGGTAAACGAGGCAAACCTGTCAACCGAATATAAAAGCGAGGCGGCATATGCATTGACATCGCCGACATTTTTCCCGAAATCGCCGCGTAAATACTTTCTTACGAGAATACTTGATTCGTTTTCATAGTCGGGAAGCTTGATTTTTTTGAAATTAACGCCGCGTTCTTCAAGCTTTTTGCATAAAAGCTCTGTCTGCGTGGTTTTTCCGCAGCCGTCAAGCCCCTCAAGGTCTATAAATAAACCCACTTTTTAAAACTCCTTTTGACAGGCAAACGCTTTTTTAGCCGTTGCAGTCAGTATGCCTGTGCATAATTATACGCATACATATTACTACAAAAGAGCGCCTATGTCAAATAAAGGTTATGTTTTGTTACTCTTTGTAACCTGAAAATAAAAAAAGTAACAGGCTGTGACGAAATTTTCGCTTTGTCACAGCCTGTCGCTATATTAATGAATACCCCAAACAATCCATGTGAATGCCGCGCCGGCAACAACCGCGGCAAGCGTAAACGGTACGCCGATTCTTAAAAAGTCCTTCGTTGTGACCGTTTCGCCGTTCTTTCTTAAAATGCCGATGCCGGCAATGTTTGCCGAAGCACCGATGGGCGTAAGGTTTCCGCCGAGCGTTGCACCTATGAGAAGTCCGAAATAGAAAACATAAGGTTCACAGCCCATCATTGCGGCAAGACTGCTTACAACGGGAAGCATCGTCGCAACATAAGGAATATTGTCTATAAACGCCGAAAGAATTACCGAAGCGCCGACAATAAGAAGATAGAGAAGCGTCGGATTGTCGCCCGCGATTTTATAGAAAAGCTCTGCAATCGCGTCGATAACGCCTGCTGCCGTGATGCCTTCGATAATAATGAAAAGTCCGAAGAGTAAAAGAAGCGTTTCCGTGTCAAGCTCAACAAATACCTTTTTGAGCGGGTCGTGGTTTCTGCCTTTGGCACATTCGTAAATAACGCCGAATACGCAAAGCGCAAAGCAGATAAGACCGCTTCTGAGGTTATAAAGAACAAGAAGCGCGCCGCCTTCGGGAGCGGGAATGAACGAAGCGAATATAAGAAGCACAACCGTAAGTATCATAAGAATTGAGGGAACATAATCCTCAACGGTTGTTTCAACCTTTGCGTCAACAGCGCCTTTGTCTTTTCTGAATATGAAAAGAAGCGCAACAACCGACGCGAGCGCGCCGCACTCAGTAGCAAAGAAAATGCCGGGTTTTCCTTCCATCCAGAAAAAGTCGAGGAAGTTCATATCTGCGGCACTGCCGAGAAGAATACTTGTTGTGTCGCCGACAAGCGTTGCCGCACCCTGAAGGTTCGACGAAACCGCTATTGAGATGATTACGGGAACAGGCGAAATTTTAAGCTTTTTTGAAATTGCCAGACCTATCGGCGCCACCATAAGAACGGTTGCAACGTTGTCAACAAACGCGCTTATAACGCCTGCAAACAAAGAGAGTGCCGTAACAGCCCACAAAACGTTCGGAACCTTTGAAATAAGAAGCTCCGAAAGGCGGGCGGGCATTTTGCTTTCGACGAAAAGCGTAACGGTGCCCATGGTGCCGCCAATCATAAGAAGAACGTTATAATCGACAGCTTTAAGCGCGGAAAGAATGCTCATATCAAACATTCCGCAAGTGCCGAGTATGATGTAAATAAGTGCGGAGCCGAGCGCTATAAAAGGTCTGTACTTTTGAAGCGCAAGCATAAGAATGTAGGTGATGATAAAGATTATCAGTGCAACGGTCAATTGAATACCTCCCAAAAAAATAAGCAGAGCCATGGGTGACTCTGCAAACAGAAAAAAACGAGCCGAAAAAGCGACTCGGTAAAACTGCCAAACCAATGCAAAACAAAAGCGCTGCAAAGATAACATGAATAAAGCCGAAAGCTTTATGACAGACTCCACCACTCATGCTGAAAATGTTAATAAAGGAATATTATCACATATCTTCTGCCGTGTCAAGAATTGACAAAATATTAACATTCTTGGCGCGCTTCGAGCTGATTACGTAAAAAACACCCGGAGAGCGGCGAAGGTTCTCCGGGTGTTTTTTGTTCTACAGGCACGGTAACGATAATTACGTTTCGCAACACTGCAAATACCGCAGGGTGTTCGTGCCTGTGCGTTATGGTGGAGATGGCGGTAATCGAAACCGCGTCCGAAAGCCCGTTCCGGGGACTTTCTACGAGCGTAGCTTTTCTTTTAAATCTCCTTTTTCCAAGCGCCGAAAAGCAGGCTCAGAGAAAAAGCAGCCCTTTATTCCGTGACGGCGTACAAGGCTATCGGCCGTTCACGTTCACCGCTCGATGACGCCTTTATCCAAGCCGCGGTACTCTCGGTAAAGACGGACTGCGTTAAGCAGCCTGTAAAACTGTTTTGTTGTCAGTTAATTTTAAAAGTGCGGTTTTTAAAGCGGTACCGCGCCTCTGCTCGCTTATCCGGGGTCAAAGCTCCCGTCGAAATCCTTTCATCCCCATATATATAATCATATTAAAGATTATCAATATTTTTGCCGCATTCCGCGTTCAATGTCGCGCTGTGCGTCTTTTTTCGCCTGGGCTTCGCGCTTGTCGTAATTCTTTTTGCCCTTGCAAAGCCCTATTTGCATTTTTGCCTTTCCTTTGTCGTTAAAATATACGCTTAAAGGAACAAGCGCAAGACCCTCTTGCTTTACCGTGCCGAAAAGCTTTAAAATTTCTTTTTTGTGAAGAAGCAGCCTTTTCGGTCTTAACGGGTCGCGGTTAAAACGGTTGCCTTGCTCATAAGGCGAAATATGAACGCCGTTTGCAAGCATTTCGCCGTTAACAATGTTGCACCACGAGTCTTTGAGATTGAGCTTTCCCGCTCTTACGGATTTGACCTCCGTGCCGAAAAGCTCTATTCCGGCTTCATATGTTTCAAGAATGAAATAGTCGTGATATGCTTTTTTGTTTTGAGCCGCGTATTTTCTGCCTTTGTCTGCCACGTTATTTCACTCCTTTTAAAAAATCTGTTAACAGCTGCACGGTTGATACCGTTTATCTGTTAAAGCTCGCGCCTGCCTTCAAGCGCTCTTGTAAGCGTTACGTCGTCGGCAAATTCAATGTCGGCGCCGACGGGAATGCCGTACGCAAGCCGCGTTACTTTTACATCAAACGGCTTTAAAAGCTTTCCTATATACATGGCGGTTGTGTCGCCCTCAATAGTGGGGTTTGTCGCCATAATAACTTCTTTAACATCACCTTTTGCAACGCGCTCGACAAGTGATTTTATTGTGAGCTGCTCGGGTCCTATGCCGTTCATCGGCGAAATAACGCCGTGCAAAACGTGATAAACGCCCTGAAACTCGTGCGCGCGCTCAATGGTCATAACAACGCGCGGGTCTTCAACGACGCAAATCACCGACGCGTCGCGGCGCGGGTTTGCGCAGATTGTGCAAATGTCGTTTTGCGTAAGATTGTGGCAAATGGCACAATGATGTATTTTTGAGTGAGCGTTTATTATTGCGTCCGCAAACTCTTTTGCTTCGCTTTCGGGCAAATCGAGCACATAAAAAGCCATTCGCTGTGCGGTTTTGTTGCCGACAGACGGAATCTTTCTGAATTGCTCGACAAGCCTTTCGAGAGCTTCAACGTCGTATGCCATTTTTAAAAGCCCAACCCTGCGGGGAGGTTAAGTCCGCCCGAAATCTTGCCCATTTCGCGGTCCATGGTTTCGGAAGCTTTTCTGAGAGCCTCGTTTACTGCGGCGATAATCATATCTGCAAGTATTTCGGTATCGTCGGGGTCAACAACCTCGGGCTTAATTTCGATAGACTTAACTTCGTGCTTGCCGTTTACTTTTACTTCAACAGCGCCGCCGCCCGAAGAAGCGGAAAACTCCGACTCTTCAACCTCGGTCTGCACGCGAGCCATTTCGTTTTGCATATCCTGAAGCTGTTTCATCATATTGGCGCGCGAAGACGCACCCTGATTCGGTATTCTTGCTTTCATATACTGTTCTCCCTTTCGAGAAATTTATTCTTCGATAATAAAATCTATTTTAAGCTTGCTGAGCTTATTTATGAGTGAATCTACAGGCTCTGCCGCCTCTTCTGCATGAGGGGAGGCGCCGTCGCTGTAAAGCGCGGGTCGAAGCTTCTCACCGGTCGCGCCCGAAAGTGCGTCGGCTATTGACTGAACGGTAAACGGCTGTTTGAACATTGAAGCGAAAGCCGTGTTTTTTGCTTTTATAAATACGGTATTGCCCGCCCTGAAAGCCGAAGAACCCAAAAGGAACGGGTAAAGCGGCTTGTTTGTTGCAGAAATCTGTTTTAAAACGCTGTCCCAAGCTGTAAAGGGCAGCGCCTTGTCGCTTTCTGTGACGACTCCGAAACTCTCCTCGGCTTCTTTGAAATCACCGATTGTATCTGAAACCGCTTCGTTATGCGGTTTTTCGTGCGCAGGCTCAATGCGCTCGGGAACGTCGCTTTCAGCCTGTAAAGGCGTTTTGCTTTCCATATGTTTCGGGGCGATATGCTCTTCTTCAACTGCAGTCTGCGGCGGGTTTTCCGCTTTTGCGGGTTTGTCGGCGGGCTTTTCTTTAAGCTCTTCGCCGATTTTTGAAGAAGCGGGCGCGGCTTTTATGCCGTTTGCTTTAAGTCGGCCTATTTCGGCTTTAAGGTTTTCAATTTCCGAAGCGAGCGCCGAAACGTCGGTCGAAAGCTGCGGATTGCAAAGCCTTATAAGCACCGTTTCTGTTTGTGCTCTTTGATAAGAGCTGTATTTAAGCGCCGAAGCCTCGCGGCAAAGCGTTTCCATTATATAAAGCAGTGAGCCGTTTGTCATTTTTTCGGAAAGAGCCTTATATTTCTGAAGCTCTTCGGGCGTGCAAACAACAAGCTCTTCGGGCTTTTTAAGCGTTTTTACAAGCAAAACGTTTCTGAAATGGTTAACAAGCTCCGATAAAAGCCGCTCCATATCGCAAGAGGAGGAGTGCAGGCGGTCTATTACTTCAAGCGCCGCAGCGGCGTTGCCGGAATAAACTGCATCCGAAAGCTCAAAAAGATAACCTCTTCCGAGAAGCCCCGCGCAGGAGCTGACGGTTTCAACCGTGACAGCCTCGCCGCTTCCGGCGCACTGGTCAAGAATTGAAAGCGCATCTCTGAGAGCGCCGTCGGCAATTCGGGCGATTAAAAGCGCCGCTTCGTTTGTGAGCGAAATGCCCTCGTTATTTGCGACTTCAAGAAGCCTTGCGGAAATATCCTCAGGCGGAATGCGCCTGAAATCAAACCTTTGACAGCGCGAAAGAATCGTTGCAGGAAGCTTTTGAACCTCGGTCGTGGCAAGAATGAACAAAACGTGCTCGGGCGGTTCTTCAAGCGTTTTTAAAAGCGCGTTGAAAGCCCCCTGCGAGAGCATGTGCACTTCGTCGATTATATATACCCTGTATTTTGCGGCGGCAGGAGTGAAGTTTGCTTCTTCTCTTAAATCGCGGATATTGTCAACGCCGTTGTTGCTTGCGGCGTCGATTTCGATTACGTCAAGCACCGAGCCGTCGTCAATGCCGCGGCATATTTCGCATTCGTTACAGGGATTGCCGTTTACGGGGTGAAGGCAGTTTACGGCTTTTGCAAGAATTTTTGCACAGGTCGTTTTACCAGTCCCGCGTGAGCCGGTGAAAAGATAAGCGTGTGAAAAACGGTTTGCTTCAACCTCGTGCATAAGCGTGTCGGTTATGTGGCGCTGACCGTAGACGTCGGTAAAACACTGCGGACGCCATTTTCTGTAAAGCGCTCTGTACATTCATTTTCACCCCTTTAGCGATTTTACGCTCAACTCGGTCACACGATGAGCAGGCAGACTGTGTCGCACAGGACGGCCCGCTTAATGCTGCTCGGTTCCCCGCCTGACATGGTTCACGGCGCCCCGTCGCACAGGACCCACTCATCGCATGACCGAATTGAGCGTAAAACTTAATTCAGTACTGATTATTATAATACAAGGTTTCTCAAAAATCAATAGGTAAAGCTAAAATCAGCCCTCGTATTCATCCTCGTTTTCCCAGTTGTGCCAAACTGCCTGAATGTCGTCGTTATCTTCAAACATCTCAAGCATTTTGCTCATATTTTTCATGGTATCGGGGTCCTCTATACGAGTGTATGTCTGAGGAATATAGGCAGCTTCCGCAGAGACGAATTTATAGCCCTTTGCTTCAAGGTCGCCGCTGACTGCGCCGAGGTCGTTGGGGTCTGTGCGGATTTCAAAAATATCTTCGTCGTCTGTGAGAAGGTCAACAGCGCCCGCTTCAAGAGCGTCCATCATAAGCTGTTCTTCGTCTACGCCTTCTTTTTCCACTACGATAACGCCGAAACGGTCAAACATAAACATAACACAGCCGCTTGTGCCCATATTTCCGCCGTATTTGTCAAAATAGTGGCGAACGTCGCCTGCGGTGCGGTTGCGGTTATCCGTAAGCGCTTCAACAACAACCGCAATACCTGCGGGGCCGTAGCCCTCGTAAACGATTTCTTCATAGTTTGCTGATGAAGAATCGCCTGCGGCTTTTTTGATTATTCTTTCAATATTGTCGTTGGGAACGTTGTTTGCTTTTGCTTTTGCAATTACGTCTTTAAGCTTTGAGTTGCCCGCGGGGTCGGGGCCGCCTTCACGGACTGCAACAGCTATTTCACGGCCGATTTTTGTGAATACCTTTGCTCTTGCGCCGTCGGTTTTTTCTTTTTTACGCTTAATCGTGCTCCATTTTGAGTGACCCGACATTTATGTTTCCTCCCGAAAAAGAATTATAGGAAATAATAATTTCTAACCGAAGTATAGTATCATAACGTTTTGATTTTGTCAACTTTTTTTAATCTTACGGTCTTATGCATAGTAATCTTACAGTCTTATGCATAGGTTTCGGCGCGTTTTGAAATATTTTTGAAGTTTTTGGTAAAAATAATTTCGGTGAATAAAAATGAATTTTAAAAGCAAAGCCGAAAGACAGATGAAAAGCGTATTTTCGGCACTGAAAAGTATTTATAAAAAGTCAAAAACAGAGCAGGACGGCGCATATCTTTGGTTTTACGACAATTTTTCGCAGCTTAAAGAAGAGTTTGAAAATGCGGTTAAATGTATTTTTAAAAATCGGCTTGTAAGAAGCGGCGCGCTCGAAAATATGATGAAAGCGGCGGCGTCTGCTGCAGGCAAAAAACTTTCTTTTGACGGCATTTTAAAAGAGTTTTATTTTGAAAATATGCCGCTTAACGAAGCGGAGCTTTCAGTAATAAGGGCGTGCCTTGCGCTTGAAATTTCAAAAAATCTTGAAAAATGCGGCAAATCCTCTGACGAAAAGGGGACTTCCGAAAGCTTTCTTATGCTGTCGTCGCTTAGCGATATTGATTTTTCGGGTATTGCCGAAAGTTTAAGCGAAACTTCAAAAATTCTTTCCTGTTTTAAAGGCTACAAATACGCTACCGAAAAAACGCGCTTTGAAATAAGAAAAGCCGTTGACAAAGCGGCTTTAAAAAACGGCAGAACACCCGCCCAAGAGGCTCTTTTTGCAAAAGACGCGTTTTTATGTGATGAAGCGGGGTTTTATAAGGAATACTTGAATAACGGCAACGGCGCCGTCGGTTGGGTGTGCATTTTTCTTATGTGGTTTATGCCGCTCGCGCTTACGGTGCTTTTGGTTCTTGTGACAAAGCTTTATCTTTTGGCTTTTCTCTTTTTGCCGCTTTCCATAATATTCAGAGAGTGGGTATACGCTTTCTCCGGGCGCATTGTAAAGCCCGTGTTTTATCCCGAAATTTCGCTTGAAGAGGGCGTGCCCGACGAAGGGAAAACCGTTATAGTGTATTCGTGCCTTATGCCGTCTGACGGCGATTTTTCGGGTATATCCGAGAAGCTTACCGATATTTATTTGTCGTCGTGCGAAAAGAATATTTCGGTCTGCGCGCTTTTGGATTTAAAAGAAGCGAAAGAAAAGAAAGAAAAGACAGACGAAAAAAACGTAAATGCGGCGGCTAAGGCTATATCGGCGCTTAATAAGAAATACGGCGGCAGTTTTACCCTTTTGACGCGTGAGCGCGGTTTTTCAAAAGCGCAGGGGCTTTTTATCCCGCCCGAGCGCAAGCTCGGCGCGGTTAAGGCGCTTATTAAAGCCGTCGGCGGCAACAAAGACGGTGCTTTTTTGTTCGGCGACGAAAAGTCGTTTTATAATGCAAAATATGTCTTTATCTGCGACAGCGATACGGTGATTTTGCCGCTTACGGTAAAAAGGCTTATAGGAAAGGCGCTTCACCCGGGGAACCGTGCAAAACTCAATGCCGACAAAAGTGCGGTTGAAAGCGGCTACGGCATATTTGCGCCGAAAACGGGCGCCTGTGTCGTTTCGGCATACAAAACGCGGTTTTCAAGAATTTTTTCGGGCGGCGGGGGCTGCTCACTTTATCACGAAAACACAGCGGAGTTTTATTCCGATATGTTTCATGACGGCATCTTTCAGGGCAAAGGCCTTATTGACGTCGGCGCTTATCTTGAGGTTGTGCCGAAAAATTTGCCGTATGAAAGAGTTTTGAGCCACGATATAGCAGAAGGCTCTTTTTTAAGAGTGTGCACGGCTTCCGACTGCGAGGTTTCGGACGGCTTTCCGTCAACGCTTTTCGGATTTTTAAAAAGAAAAGAGCGGTGGGTCAGGGGCGATTTTCAAAATCTTTTT
>DJRI01000022.1:10303-13080 GCA_002440045.1 Ruminococcaceae bacterium UBA6364
TCATATACCGTCGGCGCTTTCAAAATATAAACTGGCGGATAACGCCGTTCGCGCGCTTTTTGCGCCGTCGTGCGCCTTGTGCTTGCTGCTTTCGGCTTTTTTGCCTGAGCATGCCGCATATTTTGTCGTCGGCGTGACAGCGGCGTTTTTCCTGAACAGCTTAATAAGGCTTGTTTTTCTTGTGCTTTTTCATCCGAAATGCGCTTTCAGACGGTATTTTTCAAGAAACGGCGGCAGCGCCGCTGATATAAGGCGCGATTTTTTTGAATTTCTTTTGTGCTTTACAAACGCCAAAACCGAAATATGCGCCGCTGTTTTGGGCGTTGCAAGAAGCATAAGCGGCAAAAAGACGCTTTCGTGGACCGTTTCATCGGAGTATGAAAATAAAAAATCGCCCTCGTTTTTTTATGAGTCGGCTTTCTCACTTGTATGCGCCGCCGCGCTCATTTTGTTCGGCGTGCCGTATGTAAAGCTTTTGGGCGTTTTGTTTTTGCTGTCGGTACCGCTGATTTATTTTGTTTTAAAAGAGAACGGCAATTCAAACAAAGAAATCGAAAATAAAAATGAGATTTATTCATATGCAAAGCTTCACTGGAATTATTTCGGCGAATTTTGCCGCGACGAATTTAACAATTTGCCGCCCGACAACGTTGTGTTTACTAAGGACGGAAAAATAAAAAATATAAATGCAAAAACCTCGCCGACGAATATAGGGTTTTATCTTTTGTCAGTGCTTGCGGCGGCTGAAATGTCAGTCATTTCGCAAAGCGAAGCAGAAGAGCGGCTTGATAAAGCGCTCTCGTCTGTCGAAGCTCTCGAAAAATATAAAGGAAATCTATATAATTGGTATGACACTTCAACATTAAGAAAGGTGAAGCCGTTTTACGTTTCTTCGGTCGACAGCGGCAATTTTCTTTGTGCCGTTACAGCGCTTAAAGAGGGGCTCAAAGAAAACGGCGGCATTGACATTTCGGGCAGCATTTGCCGCCGCCTTGAAAAAATAACAGCCGAAACCGATTTTTCTGTTTTTTATAACGGCGAGCGCGGACTTTTAAGAACGGGTATTGACGGCGAAACAGGAAAAGGCACCGACACGCACTATGACCTTTTTATGAGCGAAATGCGAATGACATCTTATTTTGCAATCGCTTCAAAAAGCGTTCCTTATATTCATTGGCAAAAAATAGGGCGAAAAGAAAAAAGCCTTTTTGGGTATTTCGGCACGCTTTCGTGGACGGGCACCGTGTTTGAATATTATATGTCGTCGCTGTTTTTGCCGACTTTTGAGGGCACGCGCGTTTTTGAAGCGCTCGAATACTCTTATTACTGCCAAAAGAAATTTGCAAAAAAGCACGGTATTCCGTTCGGCATTTCCGAAAGCTCTTATTATTCTTTTGACGAAAACGGGCTGTATAAATATGCTGCCGACGGAGTTCCTAAAACGGCGCTGAAAAAAGAGGTCGGGAAAAACCTTGCCGTGTCGCCGTATTCGTCGTTTTTGTTTTTTGAAAAAGAGGTGAAAGAACCGCTTCTTAATTTAAAACGGCTGAAAGATTTAGGCGTGCTTTCAAAGTACGGCTTTTTTGACGCGGTTGATTTTACAAAATCAAGAGTGGGCAACACCCCGGAGCCTGTAAGATGCGTTATGGCGCATCACGTCGGAATGAGCTTTGTCGCCTGCTTTAACGCTCTTAAAGACGGGTGCGTGCAAAAAAGATTTATGTCCGACAGCGCTATGCGCGGCGTAAAAACGCTTCTTTATGAGAAAATATAGCGTTTAAAACAAAAAAGAGTGGAAAGATTAGAAAAAATGTGATAGTATATAAATAATAGGTAAATTTTTCAATTTTTTTACGGAAGTGATTTTTTGAAATACTCATTTGATGTAAAAAACGCAGGAAACGGCATTGAGATATGCAAGGCGAAAGGGCAGGGCTTTAAAACAGCCTGCATTTCGCTCAACTTTACTTTGCCCCTCTCTGAAAAGGCGTCGCTTTTTGCGCTTGTACCGGGAATCTTAACGCGTTCCTCGGAAAAATATCCGTCGGTAAAGCTTCTTGAAAGAAAGTCGGCGTCGCTTTACGGTGCTGATATTGCCGCAGACGTTTCAAAATCCGGCGAAAATCAGGTTATAAAGCTTGCTGTTTCGTGTATTGACGACCGTTTTGCTTTAGAGAACGAAAGCATTGTCGAAGAAGCGGCGAGGCTGCTTTTTGAAATTGCTTTTAAGCCCGATTTTGTAAACGGACTTTTTAAATCGGACGAGGTCGAAAGCGAAAAAAGACTTTTGCTTGAACAGCTAGGCGCGGAAAAAAGCGACAAACGCATTTATGCCAAAAACCGCTGTGAAGAAATAATGTTTGCCGATGAGCTTTACGGCATAAACCGCCTCGGCGACAGCGAGTCGGTTTTAAAGGTTGACGAAAAAAGTCTTACCGAAGCATATTTTGAAATGCTTTCAACGGCTTACATTTCGCTTTGCATAAGCGGCGGCGATTTGAATACGGAAAAAATCGAAAAAATGTTTTTTGACTATTTCCCGAAAGTTGAGCGAAGCAAAGCGAAGCTTGACACTCTGTTTGTAGAAAGCGCCGAGGACGTAACCTATATTAAAGAAACCGAAAATATTAAACAGGGCAAGCTTGTTATGGGATTCAGACTCGGTATGGAAAATGCGCGCGACGGCTATGCCGCAAGGCGCGTTATGACAGACCTTTTCGGCGGAAGCCCCCATTCAAAGCTGTTTTCGGTAGTGCGCGAAAAAATGAGCCTTTGCT
>DJRI01000112.1:0-6128 GCA_002440045.1 Ruminococcaceae bacterium UBA6364
GGCATTTCGCCGTTCGGCATTGACGGAGGTCCGTTGCCGTTTGAATCCGACATATCGGGTGGTGTTCCTCCGAAGCCGCCCGCCGGAACGGAGCTGTCGGAACTTGTCGAACTGCCCGTTCCGTCCGAGGAGCTTTCGGAATTATTGGGAGGGGTTTGTGAAAAAGATTTGTCATTAGTTGAATTGGCGTTATCTGTTGCCGACTGAGTTTGTGCCGCATTGTTCTGCATCTTTTCGTTCGGCGAACCGCCGCCGTTATTCATTGTTCCCATGTCGCTGATATTGAGGTTATCCGCCTTTATGAGGCTTGATGAGTCGGTCGTTTGTCCGTCCGAGGTTGACGGAATCGTACCGTCAAGCTGACCGCTTATGCTCTCCGCTCTGAGTGTGCAGAACTCCTTGAGTGCCGTAACGCCGCTTTCAAATTCCTCATAGGTGCAGAACTTCGTCGGGTCTTTTTCGACATATTCCGCAATCATTTCCTTTGTGGATTCTATAAGATTCGGAATATAATCGCTGTCAAAATATTTCTCAATGAACTCGGAGAACAGCTCATGGTATTCCTCGGTGTATTCATCGCTTGCAAATATCCATGCGAGCATCGGTCTCGAATCAACCGTACCGCCCGAAACCGGTGTGTCTATCGGATAATTGACAAGTCCCGAGGCATTTTGTGCTCCCATGAATCCGCCGAATGCAAGGTTATAATCCCACGGAATCATCGAAAGCTTGCCGTCTTTTTCATAAAGATAATAGTTGTGAATCATTGAGCCTGTGTAGCTGTCAAAATTGCAGACAAAGTTGTGAACCGTAAAATATTTTATTACTTCGTCCGTATCGACCGTGCTTTCGATATTTTCATTATTGCCGAGGTTTTTAAGCGCGTTTATAAGACGCGTTTTGTCTTTTTCGGTTATGTCGGTTTTGGCGTTGTCAAAAATATTTGAGTAGCTTTCGGGGCCGTCGTCGGTGTAAATAAGAGATATATCGCTTTGCGTGCGAACGCCCGCGCCGTCAGCACCGTTGTTTTCGGGCGTAAAGCCGCCCGCGCCGCCATTCCCGATATCGGGCGGTGTGAAGTCCGAGTTATCACTCTCGCTGTCAGGCTTTTTGGGCGGTGTACCCTGCGAAGCGCCGTTTTCGGCATTTCCGATATCAGGCGGTGTGAAGCCGGAATTACCGTTTTCATCGCTCGGCATTTCGGGCGGGGAACCTCTGTTGTCGCCGTTGCTTCCCGGCGGCGTGAAATCACGATTGCCGTTTTCGTTGTCGGGCATTTCGGGCGGCGTGCCGTTTTCGCCGTCAGCCGTTTTGTTTTCGTCAAAATCTTTGCCGTTGCCTTTGCCGCCGCATGCATCGGTTGAATCGGGCTTATAAAGCTCGCCGTAATCAGAGTCGAAATTTCTTTCAAGAAAGCCTTCTTCAACGCCCTCAACCGCAAGATAAAGTCCCCAATCCTCGCCGTTTACTGTGATATAGGCATAGCTGCAAAGAGGCGAAGCCGCGCCGCAAAAGAGCATCATTTGGTATGAAAGATAGTCTTTCATATAAGTATTGTCCTGAATGATGTTGTTAAGACTTATTTTGTCAAGTCCGTGATATGTTTTTGTGCTGTCGTATTTGTCAAATTCGATTTTAAAGCTGTATCTGTCATTGCCGTAGTTTTTCACTTGTGAAAGCGATGTGTTGCCCTTTGCCCTTATGCCGACGTTTTTATAGCTTTCGCCGTCTATAACGACCGCGCACAATTCATATTCTTCGTTTTCGCATTCCGAAATGAAGCCCTCCCAATCGTCCATAACTATATCTATTGTGTGAACCTTTGAGGTGTCAAACAGAAGCTTTTCATAAGCCGAGGCTGACAGAGCCGTTATTAAACCGTTGTTTTTTGCGAAGCAAAGCAACGCGGTGATTACCATTGAAACAGCAAGCGCGATACAGCAAATTTTGTTTATGTGCTTACTTGTTGACATTAAATCACCCCATATAAGAGCCGTTGTAGCTTACAAGTACGGCGCTTTCCACGCCCGGCATTTGCGAGAGCGCGTTTATAAAATCGGTGTTGTCATCTTTAACGCGAATCTCGGCGTTGATTTCGACGCTTCCTGCGCGCGCGGTTTTGCTTTTTATTACACAGCGCTTTACCTGCTCTTTAAGAAACTTTGAAGCATTCTTTTCGCTGTCGCCGTCAGCGCAGCGAAGCACAACTATGTAAGGATTGCAGTGCGGTTTTTTGTTTGCAAAAACAAGAAGCATAACGCCTATAAACGCACTGCCGAATACCGCCAGCGGAATCATTCCCGCGGCAAGCACAATGCCTGCGGCTATTGCCCAGAAAAGAAACGCAAGGTCAAGCGGTTCTTTTATTGCAGAGCGAAAGCGTACTATCGAAAGCGCGCCGACCATGCCGAGCGAAAGCACTACGTTTGACGTTACGGCAAGTATTACAAACGTTGATATTTCGGTAAGCGCCACAAGCGTTACGCCGAAAGAGGACGAATACATAACGCCCGAAAACGTCTTTTTATAGATGAAAAATATGAACATTCCTATGCCGAATGAAAGCACAAGTGCAATTACCGCGTCAAGAATGCTTACGCTTGTAAAGTTTTCAAGAAAGTTTGATTTGAATATATCGCTGAAGCTTGTCATAAAAATTCCTCCAATGTATTTGTTATATGATACGGCTTGCGGCGTATTTTGAATATGCCGAAGTTACCGTGCCGTTTGTGGCGGTTGCGTGCTTGATTATGTCGGGAAGAAACCCGTCAAATTTGATTTCGAGAATAATCGGGTCGTCTTCTACGGGAAGAGTAGGGGAGTTGCTGTCAAAAAAATCTTCCGGGAAAGCACTGCTTCGTATGTTTGAGTCTATCGTCACCCTTACGTTTCCCGCGGGGTATGTGAACGCTTCGCGGCGGTAGTCGACAATCGCTTTGGGAAACAGTCCTTCCGTTTTGCGCTTTAAATAAAGCTCGTTTAAAAGCGGATTGCCGCCCTCTTTAAAAAAGCGTGTGCCGTCCGACAAAAGCTCGCGCGCTTCGCTTTCGGTTATTACAGCCTGTTCTTTTTTGCAAAGATTATATACCTTGATTTTCTTTTCAAGAACGATATATGAAAGGTCGCCGTTGTAATATCTGATTCTGAATTTTTCGCGCGACGGAACTCCGTCAAGCTTTTCTCTTAAAGCTTTGTCGTTTGCGTTGTCAAAGTACAGACTTCGTATGAAATATACGCCGTCTTTTGCGTGCACGTCGGGCGTTGCTATAAGCGAAAGCCGCGATTTTATTGCAAGTGCGTCGCTCGGGGTAATTCTGTGTTTTAATTCGTGCCTTAAATCCACTTTGCTCACTCCTTTTTTTGTTGTCACAATAATACCTTGCGAACCTTAAACGAAGCTTATAAAAATTAAAACAAATTTTGAACGCCCGAAAACGCTTTGTTCTAACTTTTTGTGCGCCGAAATAGAATGTAGGGGACGTGATTATATGATGAACTACATCTGGCTTGCAATGCTTGTGTTTTCGCTTTTTGCGGCTGCGGCAAAAGGTAATATGGGCGCGCTGTCGTCGGCGCTGATTTCAGGCGGAACAGACGCAGTTTCGCTCGCATTAAAGCTTGTCGGCATAATCTGCTTTTGGAACGGACTTATGGCGGTTGCGGAAAAAAGCGGGCTGACAAGGTTTTTGTGCCGCCTTCTTTCGCCCGTTTTAAAGCTGCTGTTTCCGACGCTTAAAGATGAAAAAGCAAAAAACGCCATAGCCATGAATATGACAGCAAACTTTTTAGGCCTCGGAAACGCCGCAACGCCGTTTGGGCTTGAAGCCGTAAGCCGCCTTAAAACGCTTGAATGCAAGGGCGCGTCTGCAAGCGACAATATGGTGCGCTTTGTTGTAATAAACTCTGCGGCGCTTCACCTTGTACCAACAACTGTAGCGCTTTTAAGAACGGAGTATAACAGCGCGTCGCCTATGGAAACGCTCGTGCCTGGGCTTTTAACATCGCTTGCGGCGCTTTTTGCGGGCGTAAGTTTAACCGCTCTGTTAAAACGGTTTTTTAAAGAGGTATAGAGAGTGTCATATATTACAGATTGGATTTTGCCCGTTATTGCCGTCGGAATTTTAACGTTCGGAGCAATTAAGGGCGTGAATATATTCGATGTTTTTTTAGACGGCGCAAAAAGCGGCTTTAAAACGGCTCTTTCCATAACGCCGCCTTTAATAGCGCTGATTACTGCCGTAAGTATGCTTAACGCTTCGGGTGGTCTTTCGGTGCTTTGCGAGCTTTTGTCGCCTGTGGCAAAGGCTGTGGGAATCCCGCCCGAGGTTATGCCGCTTACGCTTCTTTCGCCCGTATCGGGAAGCGGCGCGGTTACAATGTTTGAAAATATATTAAAAAATTTCGGGCCCGACAGCTTCACCGGCAGGTGCGCCTCGGTGCTTATGGGCTCTACCGAGACGACGTTTTATGCTCTCACGCTTTATTACGGCTCTGTCGGAATAAAAAAAACACGGCACACATTGCCGTGTGCCGTTTGTGCCGATATTACAAGCTATGTTTTGTCGCCCGTTGCGGTAAAGCTCTTTTTTAAAAGATGATTACATTAAAAGCTTGCTGTATTCTTTATCTTCCGCAAAAGAATAACAGCTGCCGTTTTCACCGACTATTATGTGGTCGCAAAGAGCCACGCCGAAGCGCCTTAATATGACCGCAATGCTTCTTGTTGCGTCAATATCGCTCAAAGACGGAACAGCCTCGCCGAACGGGTGGTTGTGCACTATTGCGACAAAGGCGGCGTTTGAAAAGAATACGCTTTCGGTGATTTTTCTTATATTCGTGTCAACCGAACAAAAGTCGCCCTCGGATATAAAGAATGTCCGCAAAAGGCGCATAGCCTTGTCAAAACACATAATATATATTTTTTCGGAGCTGTCGTTGACGAAAAGCGCCTTTGCAGGTTCAAAAAGAGACCCGGGACCTGTATAAGAGCGCTTTTTTGTTACGCTTCCGTTAGAAACGCGCTTTAAAAGCTCCGATAAAGAGGCTAAAAATACAGCTGTGTTTTCGCCTACGCCGCAAATTTTTATAAGCTCTTCTTTGGGCGCCGAAATAACGCCGCCCAAAGAGCCGAATTCTTTTAAAAGCGTGTGAGCGATTTCGTTTGTGTCGCCGCGCGGTATAGAGTAAAACAGCAACAGCTCGAGGAGTCTGTGGTCCTCAAGCTGTGAAAAACCGTTATTTATAACATTTTCACGCACTCTTTCGCGGTGGCCTGCGTGAAGATTCTTTTCGTCGGAATTTCTTTTGCCGTTCATAGCTTTTTATAAATTCTTTGCAGCTCCTCTTAATGTGTCCGCCATATCGGTCTTTTCCCACGCAACGTCAAGGTCCGTTCTGCCCATATGACCGTATGCCGAAAGCTCGGCGTACTGCGGCTTGAGAAGGTCAAGCTTTTCGATTATTGCGGCGGGGCGCAAATCGAAATATTTGTTTACAAGCTCTTCAAGCTTTGCGTCCGATATTTTGCCCGTGCCGAAGGTGTCAACGCGAACCGAAAGCGGGTGAGCAACGCCGATGGCGTAAGCAAGCTGAAGCTCGCATTTGTCTGCAAGCCCCGCCGCAACAATGTTTTTCGCAACATATCTTGCGGCATAAGCGGCGCTTCTGTCAACCTTTGTCGGGTCTTTGCCCGAAAAAGCTCCGCCGCCGTGGCGCGAATATCCGCCGTAGGTATCAACAATTATCTTTCTGCCTGTAAGGCCGCTGTCGCCCGCAGGGCCGCCTATTACGAAATTGCCTGTCGGGTTGACGTAATATTTGGTATTATCGTCGATGTATTCTGCGGGAATAACGGGCTTGATTACGTTTTCGATAATGTCTTTTCTGAGAACGGAAATATCCATCGGGTCGTGCTGTGACGAAATAACAACCGCGTCGATTCTTACGGGCTTGTCGTTTTCGTCATATTCAACCGTAACCTGGCTTTTGCCGTCGGGTCTTAAATATTTAAGAGTGCCGTTTTTTCTGACCTCGGTAAGGCGGCGTGCAAGCTTGTGAGCCAGCGAAATGGGGAGGGGCATAAGCTCCTCGGTATCGTTGCAGGCAAAGCCGAACATCATACCCTGGTC
>DJRI01000112.1:6254-6478 GCA_002440045.1 Ruminococcaceae bacterium UBA6364
GCAGGTGTTGCCGTCAAAGCCGTATGCGGGATTGTTGAATCCGATGTCGCAAACAGCCTTTCTTACAATTTGCGGAATGTCAACATAGCACGATGTTGTGATTTCGCCCATAACGGTAACAACGCCCGTTGTGCAGGTGGTTTCGCACGCTACGCGCGCATTTTTATCTTCTTTAATAATAGCGTCGAGAATAGAGTCGGATATTCTGTCGCAGATTTTATCGG
>DJRI01000130.1:0-5259 GCA_002440045.1 Ruminococcaceae bacterium UBA6364
AGCCCGTCTTTTTAACTCTTAAAACGCCGACGTCCGTTTTTGTGTCAAAGCCGACGATTTCGGCGTCAATTTCGGTGTCGTCGCTGAACTGAATCTGAACGCTGTAGTTGCCCGAAATAACGTGAGCCGCCGTAAGAATATAGGTGTATGTGTTCGTCGCGTCGGCACCTACGATTATTCCCGAGCCTTCGCCCGCTTTTTGATTGTTTGAATAAACAACAACGCCGACGTTTATATCTTTGACAGCGGCATAAACCTGTTCTGCCGTCATTGAGCCGCTGCCCGAGTATTCGGATGCCGAAACGGGCGACTGCTCAACGCCGGGTGTTGCGGCTCCTCCTGTGGTGGTCTTTGTGTTCTGTGAATTTCCGTCGGTGACGGGGCTTGAATTGCCTCTTGAAGAGATTGCCGTGCCGACGCCGATTGAAGCTATAACTATGCAAATGCAAACAAGAATAGCAAAGACTGTTTTGCCGGTGTTTTTCTTTTTCTTCTTCTGCTGCGGCGGCTGCGTGTTTTGCGCGGTGTTGTAGCCTGTGTAGCTTTGATTGCCCATACCGCTTGCGTCATACGTTTTGTGAGCGGAAGCACCGGGTGAAGTGCCGAAGCTTTGATTTGAAAAAGAGCCGAATCCGCCGTAAGCACTGCCCTGAGAAGACTGTGCGCCGTTCGGCGAAGTGCCGAAAGAGGGCGCGCCGCCCGAAGTGTTACCGGGGTTTGTGGCGTTGTTTTCGTTCCCTGAAAAGCCTGCGCCGTGAGAATCGCTTGCGGCGGTGTTTTCTGTGTTCATATTATCGTTTGTGAAGTCGTTCATATATTCTTCCTCCGTTTCTGACGGTATAATACCATAAGAATGTGAACAAATAATGTAAATAATTTAACGAATACTGAAATATCGTTTGAACAAATTACTTCGGCAGTTTCACTGTGAAACGCGTAAAGTTGTTTACTTCGCTTTCTACAGAAATTGTGCCGCCGTGAAGGTCAACAATGCTTTTTACAAGATAAAGCCCAAGCCCCGTGCTTTTTACGTCGGTGCTTCTTGAAGCGTCCACCTTATAAAATCTGTCAAACACACGCTTTAAATCGTCTTTAGGTATTCCTTTGCCGCTGTTTGTAATTGAAAAATATGCATATTTGTTGTCGTTTGCCGTGTTCACAAGGATTTTTCCGTTTTCGTCGGTGAATTTAACCGCGTTGTCAACAAGGTTATAAACAACCTGGTCAATCATTGCGCTGTCGCCGTGAACGGTTGTTTTTGAAAGGTCCTCAAGACCCATAACGGCAATTTTTTTGTCCGAAATAAGCTGTTCAAAGCCCAAAAACGTTGAAACAAGCTTGCCCGAAACGTCAAATTGTTCGATATTCATATCAATATTGCCCGTTTCGATTTTAGATATGTTAAGCATCATATTTACCATTTTTGAAAGCCGCTTAACTTCGGAAGCGACGATTTCAAGGTAATAATTCTGCTTTTCGGGCGGAATAGTGCCGTCAAGAATGCCGTTTATAAAGCCGCCGATCGTGGTCATCGGCGTTTTAAATTCGTGCGAGACGTTTGCAATAAAGCTTCTTCTTGAATTTTCAAGCTTTGAAAGCGAAACCGCCATAGCGTTAAATTCCGTAATAAGCTCCGCTAACTCATCGTTTGTGTTAAGCTCGGGCACCTTGTATGAAAAATCACCCGCCGCATAACAGCGCGTTGCCGCGGCAAGCTGCCGTATCGGCTTTGTGAATTTGTCGGTAAGAAAATACAGCGCAATCGTCATAACAAGAAGTGTGATTGCCGCCGCCAGCAAAAACATTGTAAGAATTTTTGAAGCAGAGCCCATAATTTCGCCCGAAACGGGTGAAGTCACAACAACAAATCCCGAGAATTCGCCTTTTAAGAGAATGGGCGCAAGCGCCACCGCGTGCATTTTTGAATAGACGCCGTCAAGCTTTGAAAATTCGGAATATTCGCCGTCTTTTACGCGCTCTATTACAGAAGCGGGGATTGTTATGTCACGGTGATATATGCACGAGGTGTCGTCGGAAAGCTCAAAAGAATTTTTCAAAATGTCTTTACAGGCTATTACCGTGCCGTATTTATTGCAGATAAAAACATCGCTGTCGGTGCAGTTTGACATAATGTCAAGCGTTTTGTAAAGCATCATGGCGGCGCCCTCGGGGTTTCGCGCGGCCGCCTGAGAAATTACAAGCTCCGACGTCATATTTGAAACGCTTTTTGAGTTTTCGGAAAGCTCGTCGAGAGTGTTTGAACGCAAAAATGTTGAAACAAACGTCATAAGCGCAATGCCGACTATTAAAAAGCTTACAAGTATTATTGATGAAAAAATAAGGAAATATTTAAGGAAAAACGTTCCTTTACCGTTGTTAACATTCGGAATGGAATGTATATCTTTATTTCGTTTCAAATTTATAACCTACGCCCCATACCGTTTTAAGTTCCCATTTGTCGGAGACGCCCTCAAGCTTTTCGCGAAGCCTTTTAACGTGGACGTCAACCGTGCGCGAGTCGCCGTAATATTCAAATCCCCAAACTTCGTCAAGAAGCTGGTCGCGCGTGTAAACCCTGTTGGGGTTGCTTGCAAGGTGATAAATAAGCTCAAGCTCCTTAGGCGGCGTGTCGATATGTTTGCCGTTTACGGTAAGCTCGTAGTTTGAAAGGTTAATTGTGAGCTTGTCATAAGAAACCTCTTTAACCTCGTTTGCAGAATCCTGCCTCGGGGCTGAAGTGCGCCTTAAAACGGCTTTGATTCTTGCAATAACTTCTTTCGGCTCAAACGGTTTTGTAATATAGTCGTCCGCGCCGAGTTCAAGTCCGAGCACCTTGTCAAATGTTTCGCCCTTTGCCGTGAGCATAATTATTGGCGCTTGCGAAAACTTTCTTATTTCGCGGCAAATCTGCCAGCCGTCAAGCCCGGGAAGCATTATGTCAAGAAGAACAAGGTCGGGCGAGTAGGATTTGAAAGCGTCCACCGCTTTAAGACCGTCCGTTACGGTTTCGGTCGAAAAGCCCTCTTTTTCAAGGTAGAGCCTTAAAAGCTCGCAAATATTAACGTCGTCGTCAATTATAAGTATTTTTTCCATTGCCATAATTAAAACCTCCGAGGAGTTATTAATGTTTTATTACTTTAATATTTTACACCAAATTTTACGGTAATGTATGAACAATTTTTAAAATAACCGCAAAAACAGCCGTTTTTTTAAGAAAATTAAAAGCCGCACCGTTTCGGTAAGTGAAAACGGTGCGGTAAAATCGGTAAAGCCGTTAAAGCTTTTTCATATTACATTTTTAAAATCGTAACGGGAGAGTAAGAAAGCTTGTTTATTTTTTCTTAGCGTTGCGCTTGTCAAGGCGCGCCTGCTTTTTAGCCTTTTTGGCTTTTTCTTTTGCCTTTCGCGCGGCATAATACTGCGATTTGTTTTTCTTCTTTGCGGTCGTTTTCATAACGATAACAATAACCGCAATAAGCGCAATAAGCAAAAGCGCAGAGCCGACAACTATCAGAATGCGGACTGTCGGATTTTTTTGCGCGGCGGTTATGTTCGCCGCGTCTCCTGCCGTGGTATCGTCGTCAATCCGAATAATTGTAATTCTTCCGGCATCGTCTATTGAATACTTGTAGCCGTCGGGGAGGGTGTACTGCGAGTCCGAAATGACGTTGCCGTCTTTATCAACAAGCTGACCCTTTTCGTTTACGCTTACCGCCTTGCCTATAAGGTCATAAATCGAGGGGGCAATTTCGTTGATTTTGCTGACCTCGGGGCGAAGCGCGTCGATATAGTCCTTTGACGGGTCAAAAATCGTGACGTCGCCGATTGTTTCGATTATACCCGTGATGTTGCTGTCTGTTGCGGGAACAGACCCCTGATGAACTTTTATTCTGTAATAAGACGTTTTTGTCGTGCCCTTTGAAGTGTGCTTTGCCGTGATGTATATTACCTGAAGCTTGCTTCCCGTAAGTTCTACTTTTGAATATTTGTTTTCGGCAACCTTTGTGTCGTTGATGTAAATTTCAATTCCCGTTTTTGAAAGCGGAGTGGGGTTTACATAAACCGACGAGCGCTGATTGTTGAGATAGACATTGTATTCGCTTATATCGCTGTAGAACTTATTTTCAAGGTCAAAACGGTGGGTTTTTGTTTTTGTCATTTCAAAAGCCTGTTCGTATGAATACCTTGTGGTTGAAATGGTGATTGACGCATCCTCATACGCCATTCGTCTTAAAAGATAATAAGCAACCGTGTCGTGCTTTACTTCGGTTTCAAGCGACTGCGGGTCAACCTTTACTTCGTACTGAATGCCGAGCATGGCGGCAAGGTATTTAATCTGAATTTCTTCGGTCGTGGCGTTTTCGGAGTCAATCGAAATACCCGCGTTTCGTATTGTCATTATCGCAAGCCGCCTGTAGACCTCTTCGTGCGTCATTTTGGGAAGCTCGCGCACGGTAACATAGCCGTTTGTGAAAAGCGTCATAAGCGACGTGTAATATATGTAGTCTTCAAGCGTGAGAATATTTGTATTAGAGAAGTATTTCTGCAAAAATTCGGCAAGCTTTGAGTCCTTATCCGAGATTGCAATAAGGTACATCATAACCGCCGCTTCAAGCTTTGTGCCCTCGGGGATTGTAATGTGGTTGCCCGTAATTACATAATAAAAATCGTTCTTCATAAGAGAATAAAGAGCATTTATCATAACAACCGAGTCGGGATTTGTTTCGTCGTCTTTTGTTATTACTATGCCGCGTTCTCTGAGCCAATCGGCTTTTGACTGACCCTCGGGTGGGGCGGAGGTTATAAGGTCAAGCGCGCCTATCTGGTTAAGAATATAGATGTAAGCCGCTTTTCTTGAACTTTCGTCAAGAGTGAACGTTGTAACGTACCCGGCGACCTCTTCTTTGAAACACGGCGCGTCGGTGCGGTAAGGATAGCTTGTGACGGGTTGCAGAACGCACTCGTTTGCAATGCCGTCAACAGATAAAAGGTCCTCTTTAACGACAAGCTTGCGAAGCCACGACGGGTCGTTTTCGTCGTAAACATACTGCGTTCTTACGCCGATATTCTGCGTGTTGACAATCGGCGAAAACTTTCTGCCCGCCGCAGATACGGGTACCGAAAAGCACGCCGTAACGGTTATTGCCGCAAGAAATATCGCGAATACGCGTAACGCCTTGTGCTTCATAATGAATGATGCCTCCTTTGGGCTTGGAGAATTGCAAAACAACGGTGTAAAGTTGATTAACTTTACGAGTT
>DJRI01000130.1:5281-6191 GCA_002440045.1 Ruminococcaceae bacterium UBA6364
ACACTGTGGTTGATTTATAGTGTTCGCCCGCGTCAAAAAAGCATTTCTGATGCCATTCGGGATGATTTAAAGAATTGGGGAAAACCTGCGTTTCAAGGCAAAACGCACAGCGCTTTGTAAGCGGAGCGCCGTTTTTGCCTATAACAGTGCCGTCAAGAAAGTTGCCTGTGTAAAGCTGAACGCCGGGAAGGTCCGTTTTGACCGTAAGCTTAATATTTGTTTTGTCGCCCACAGCAACAGCGGCGGTTTTAAGTGTGTCGTCAAAGTTTGCAAGGCAGAAATTGTGGTCATAGCCGTTGCCGTTTTTAAGCTGTTCGTCGTCCGCTTCAATGTCTTTGCCAATCTTTTTTGCGGTTTCAAATGAAAAGGGCGTTCCCTTTACAGGACGCAATTCGCCTGTGGGAATACTGTTTTCGTCAATGGGCGTAAAGCGGTCGGCAAACAGTCTTAACGAGTGTTCGAGAATAGAGCCGCTGCCTGTGCCGTTAAGGTTGAAATATGCGTGATTTGTAAGGTTTAAGGGCGTTTTTTTGTCAGAAACGGCGTCATATTTTATGAAAAGCTCGTCGTTATCAGAAAGCTCATATACGACCTTTGCCGTGACTTTTCCGGGAAAACCCTCGCTGTTTTCGGGGCTTTCGTATGTAAAGCAAACTGCCTTGTCACTTAAAATTTCACCCGACCAGTGCGCAAATGAAAACTCGCCGCCGCCGTGAAGGCAGGTTATGCCTTTTTCGTTTTTGGTGACGTTATATGTTTTGCCGTCCATATCAAAACTGCCGTTTGAAATTCTGTTTGCGAACCTGCCGACAACAACGCCCTGATAGTCCGAGCGCTCAATGTGACCTTGGAGCGTGTCGTGACCTACGAGTACGTCAACAAACTCGCCGTTTTTCGCTTTGACAAAAAG
>DJRI01000130.1:6242-9462 GCA_002440045.1 Ruminococcaceae bacterium UBA6364
CTTTGTTCCGTTTTTGTTGCATATTGTAAACGCCGCAACGTCTTTTCCGTTCATTTTGCCGTAAACGCTTTTTTCAACCGACATATTATAGCCTCCGTTATTATGTGTGACCGCCGAAGAGGCGGTTTTATACGCATATAATATACATTTTTATAACGTCAAAGTCAAGGCGCGCCGACAGGTATTTACTGCTAATTTACAATTTTCGCAAATTATTTATAATTATTTTACAAAACTTTTACCTGCGGCAATTGATTATAGTTTAATATTATGGTATTATTACACTCGGAAATATTTGATAAGGATTGTTAAAGGGGGTCAGTATGGCTGAAAGCTTTATCGGGTTTTTAATGCCCGTTTCAAGATATATTTATCTTGCATTGACTTTAACAATAAGCGTGCGCGTTCTTATTGCCATGTTTGCAAAAAAAGTTACCGACCCCGAAAGGGGAAGGCTTATAAGCAAAATAACAGGCGAAAGCGTGCCGCTTTATGACCGCGAAATATCGGTCGGCAGAAGCAAAAGCTGCGACCTTATTCTGGGCTACGGCACAATTTCAAGGCTTCACGCCGTTATCGCTTTCAGAAGCAAAGGCTTTGTTGTGTTTGATACAAACTCAAAATCGGGTGTTCTCGTAAACGGCGAACGCATTAATAAAAAAGCCGAAGTTAAAGACGGCGACGTGCTCAGCTTCGGCGGACTTGAATATATCCTTAAAACGGAACGCTATAAATACATCAAAGACAAAAGCGGCAGGCTCGGCAGACCGTCATATCCGCTTCTCCTTTTGCTGCTTACCGTTTTCAATATTCTTTCGCTTATATTAAATTCTTCGCCCGACGGCGAGCTTAACGCTTCGGTGATAGTGACGTATGTCGCGTTCATTGCTTTGCAGTGGCTTTACATTGCGTTTGCTTCGTTCTTTTTAAGAATAAACAATTTCGAACTTGAAATTCTCGCATTTTTGTTTGCGTCTTTGGGTATGGCGATAACAGGCAGCATCTACCCCGACGCTGTTATAAAACAGCTTGCCGCAATCGTTATCGGCGTGGTCGGCTTTTGCGCGCTTACAATCATTTTAAGATATATCGAATTTGTAAAGGTTATCCGTTGGATTGGCGCTGTCGGCGCAATAGGTCTTTTGGGGCTTACGCTTCTTATTGCAGAGCCCAATAACGGCGCTCTCAACTGGATTTCTTTGGGCGGCGTTTCGCTTCAGCCGTCGGAGCTTGTAAAGGTCGTGTTCGTTTTTGTCGGCGCGGTCACGCTTGAGCGTTTGCAGTCGATGCGCCACCTTACGGCCTATGTCATTTTTGCCGCCTTTTGCGTTGGCGAGCTGTTTTTGATGAAGGACTTCGGCGCGGCGCTGATTTTCTTCTTTACATTTGTAGTTATCGCATTTATGCGCTCGGGCGATATAAGAACGATACTCCTTGTATGTATGGCGGCGGCCTTGGGCGCTGGGCTTATAATTTATTTTAAGCCTTATGTAGCCGACAGGTTCGCAACATATACAAAGGTTTGGGAATATATGGACGAGGGCGGCTTCCAGCAAACGCGCGTGATGATATATTCCGTAAGCGGCGGGCTTTTCGGACTCGGACTCGGAAACGGCGAACTTCGCAATGTTTTTGCCGCCGCCGAGGACCTTGTTTTCGGCGTTGTCTGTGAAGAGTTCGGCTGTATTATGGGCTTTATTCCCGTAATTGTTTACGCCGCCGTGGCGGTCTATGCCGTCATTAACGCAAAAAAAGCAAAGTCAACGTTTTACAGCATCGGCGCGGTCGCTTCTTCGGGACTGCTGCTTTTCCAGACGATGCTAAGCGTTTTCGGAATAACCGACCTTTTGCCGCTCACGGGCGTTACCGTTCCGTTTATAAGCAAGGGCGGCTCGTCGGTGATTTGCTGCTTCTGCCTTTATGCGTTTATAAAAGCGGCTGACCCGAGAACATATGCAAGCTTCAAACCCGAAGCATACGAAGGAGGCGCTGCACTTGAAAACAACGGCTAAACGCGGATTTGTCGTGCTTTTGCTCGTGGCGGCAGTGACTGCGGGAATGCTTTTTCTCGGTGTAAAGCTCGGCATAAACGCCGAAAAATGGGCGACTATGCGCGCAAACAAGCATCTTACAAGCGACGGCAGTTTTATCGCGGCTGGCAATATTGTCGACCGCGACGGCGAAACGCTCGCTTCTACGGTTGACGGCGAGCGCGTTTATAACAATTCCGAAAGAGTACGCCGCTCAACGCTTCACATAGTCGGCGACAGCGAGGGCTATATAGCCTCTGGCGTGCAGACGGCGTATAAGCGCGAGCTTATAGGCTACAGCCGCATAACGGGTCTTTATTCACTCGTTAAAAACGGCAGGGGCAACGACGTAAAGCTTACGCTTTCAAGCGATGTCAGCGCCGCGGCTCTTGACAGCTTAAACGGCAGAAAGGGCGTTGTTGCGGTATATAACTATAAAACAGGCGAAATTTTGTGCTCGGTTTCAAGCCCCAATTACGATATAAGAAACAAGCCCGACGCCGAAACAATTGAAAACGACAAAACGGGCAAGTACACGGGCGTTTATATGAACAGGCTTATCGACGGACTTTATACACCCGGTTCTGTTTTTAAAATAATTACGACGGCGTGCGCCATAGAAAATAAAAGCGACATATCCTCATGGGAATATACCTGCACTGGAAAAACCGTGATAAACGGCGTAAACGTAACGTGTCCGCACGCTCACGGAAAGCTTGACTTTTCAAGCGCTTTTACAGAGTCCTGCAACGGCGCGTATGCACATCTCGCGGTGGAGCTCGGAAGCGACGCGCTTACTGCAACAGCTAAAGAATTCCGTTTCGGAAAAAGCTTTTCATTCGGCAATTCATATACGGAAAAAAGTATTTTCGACCTCTCGGGGGCTGAAAGCTCTGACCTTGCATGGGCGGGCGTCGGTCAGTATACAACGCTTGTCAATCCTTATCATATGCTCACGGTTGTCGGCGCAATTGCAAACGGCGGCACGGCTGTTATGCCGTACGTTGTGTCTGAGGTTTCGTCGCCCACGGGCAAAGCCCTGATAAAAACGAAGCCCGCTTCCGAAAAATATATTGAGCAGGGCACCGCAGACCTTCTTGCGGGAATGATGCGAAGCAACGTCGAAAACGGCTACGGCGATTACAACTTCAAGGGGCTTTCGATGTGCGGAAAAACAGGCACGGCAGAGG
>DJRI01000130.1:9487-9657 GCA_002440045.1 Ruminococcaceae bacterium UBA6364
ACGGCAGAGGTCGGCGACGGGCAGGAGCCGCACGCGTGGTTTATGGGCTTTTCAAAAAGCGAGGATTGCCCGCTTGCCATTGTCGTTGTAATAGAAAACGGCGGCTGGGGCGCGTCAAACGCAATCCCCGTGGCGTCGTCGGTTATGCGCGCGGCTTATAAAGTCACGGC
>DJRI01000114.1:0-3083 GCA_002440045.1 Ruminococcaceae bacterium UBA6364
TTTGCAGCCCCTTTTTTATCTTGGCTTTATTCAGACCTTGTATGCTCAAAATCTGTCTTTTTAAGTCTGTAAGCTCCGCTTTTTAAAAGCCGCACAAGGTCGCCGTTTGTGAGCACCGGCTCGCTGAAATATATGCCGCCGTTGCCTGCGTCCTCGATTTCGTGAAAATCGGAACCCGATGTCACAATCGTTTTGTTGTGATATTTTGCCCAGCTTTCTGCGATTTCGTTTGAAGAATAGTGACGCGGATTTCCGTTAAAAACCTCGTAGCCGTCAAGAATTTTCCATTCTTCGATTTTCATTCCGCGCCTAAAAGGGTGCGCCTGAATAAACAGCAGTCCGTTTTTTCTTGCAAGATTTGAAAATTGCTTCGGTGTAAGCGCCATAAGGTCGCCGTTGTTTTTTATAAAATTCTCGTCTATTCCGTAAACAAGGTAGTCGTTTGGGCACGAATAAAAGCATATTTCCATTCCCAAAAGCACCGTTAGCTTCCCTTCGGCGGCGTCTTTGAGCTTTTTATACCCCGAAAGAAAGTATTCCGCCTTTTTGTCCCACGGCTCGTCTTCCATGCCGACCGCAGAAAATGTGTGGCTGTTCATATGGTTTGTCAAAACAACACCGTCATATTTAAGCTTTGTATAAAGATTTAAAAGCGAATACAAGTCCTCGTTTGCGCATGCGCTCACTTCTGAAGTGTGGGCGTGCATTTCAAAAAGATATTCTTTCATAAATTTCACATCCGAAAAAATAAATTGAATATACAAATAATTATAATATTATTTTCCTTTCCTGTCTACATTTATACTTGCAAATTTTTGATAAAATGATATTATAGTATTGAGCAGAAAGCTCCTTTTAAAACGTTTTTGAAACGGAGGAAACAAAAATGAAAAAGTTAAAAGCAGCCGTAATAGGCGTCGGCGGAATAAGCAACGAGCATATAGGCGGTTATCTAAAAAACGAAAACGTAGAACTTTATGCGTTTTGCGATATAAACGAAGCTCAGCTTAAAAAGATGAGCGAAAAATACAATATCCCGTGGGAGCGCTGCTTTCTGGATAAAGACGAAATGTTAAAAGCGCTTCCCGAAATAGACATAGTAAGCGTTTGTACCTGGAACAGTGCCCACTGCGAGTGCACAATTGCCGCACTTAAAGCGGGCAAAGACGTTATTTGCGAAAAGCCGATGGCAATGAACGCAAAAGAAGCGCAAAAAATGCTCGACACCGCAAAGGAGTGCAAAAAGCACCTTCAGATAGGCTTTGTGCGCCGCTACGGCAACGATGCCGAGGTCGTAACCGACTTTATGAACAGCGGCTTTTTCGGCGATGTTTATTATGCAAAGGCAACATATCTTCGCCGCCACGGCAACCCCGGCGGCTGGTTCGGTGACAAGTCGCGCTCCGGCGGCGGTCCGCTTATAGATTTGGGCGTTCACGTCATTGACCTTGTGCGCTATCTTTGCAATAATCCCAAGCCCGTTTCGGTTTACGGCGCAACCTTCAGAAAGCTTTATAACAGACCCGACGTTAAAAGCAAGCGCGAGTATATGTCGGTTTCTGCCGGCGCAAACGATATTTGCGACGTTGAGGATGCTGCCACGGCGCTTATAAGGTTTGACAACGGACTTGTTCTTTCAATTGAAGCAAGCTTTTGCCTTAATCTTAAAAACGACAAGGGCGATATAGAGCTTTTCGGCACAAAGGGCGGCTGCAAGCTTGACCCGCAGGTAGAGCTTTATACAAACGAAAACGGATATATGGTCAACATTGACTTTAATAAAGACACTTCGCTCAGCTTCGACGGGCTCTTTGCGCGCGAAATAGACCATTTTGTCGATTGTGTGCTTAATAACACACCGTGCCGCGCACCCGCAGAAGACGGCGTAACGCTTATGAAAATACTTGATGCCGTTTATGAGTCCGCAAGAACGGGTCACGAGGTGCAAATAGCAAACGATTAACGGAAAAACACAAATCACAAATGCCCTCGATTAATCGGCTGTATTATGCCTGTATAAAGGAGTAAAGCTTTGAGAAAATGTGAAAGCTGCGGCAAAATGTTTGCCGAAACAAAAGATGTTTTTTGCCCGTATTGCGGCGCGGTCGCAACAAAGGGCGAGGTGTGCACTCACACGCCCGTTGATTCCGAAAGATACGGCACATCTGCAACGTATTCTTTTCACGGTGAAAACAAAACGGGCAACGCTGCCGCAAATCGGAACTCAAACCCGAACGCAAACCCGAATACAAACCGCAGAGCGTTCGCGGGCGGCGCGCCCCAAAAAAGAACGGGCACAAAAATTTCCGGCGGCGCGCTTACATTTTTAATAATTATTGCTGTTGCTGTTATTGCCACGATTTACGCTGTTCTGTCCGATGCGAATGACTCTCTCGGGAACACTCCCGTTGTTCCGTCTTTCCCCGTCACAAAATATTGCGACATGCTTGTGACAAATTCACGGATTAAAGCAAACGCTTATGAGGATGACGGCGTTTTCGGCATTGATATTGAAATAAGTGAAGCGTTTTTCGGCGAAAGCTCCGGTGAAGAATATTCCGAGGTTGTCAACGCCGACGACGCGATTTCCGCAATATGCGACGGCAACGCGCAGTGCGTTGTAACAGTGCTTAATGACAGCGCAATAGAGGGCTTCGGTTCTTTTTATTCTATGCCGCTCCATTTTGCCCCCGTAAGCTACGGCGTGCTTTCGACTGTGGATAACAAGCTTCCGTGCGAAAGATATTTACTGATTTCCGATTTCAGCATCGAAAATATGGATTGCGAAATAAAAACAAGCTTTCCTTTCAACGCCTTTAAAATTTCAAAGGACGGCGAGGTTACTTACTATAATCTTACCAAAACCGAAACAGGGGAGTATATT
Organism: Ruminococcaceae bacterium UBA6364; assembly: GCA_002440045.1. Lineage (GTDB taxonomy): Bacteria > Bacillota > Clostridia > Oscillospirales > Acutalibacteraceae > DTU089. Next base: position 2,885 of record DJRI01000114.1, read on the forward strand.
GTAGCCGAGGGGGAGCCGCTGTGCGCCCCGCCCGAAAGCTACATTGACTTTATAGAGTTCTAATTATGAAAAGAAAAACAAAGCTTACCGCGCTTTGCGGACTTTTAACCGCGCTTTCGGTTGTTTTGATGCTGCCGACGTTTTTTATACCGATTTTTACTTATGTCGCACCGCTTTTTTCGGGACTTGTAATAAGCGA
>DJRI01000114.1:3113-6150 GCA_002440045.1 Ruminococcaceae bacterium UBA6364
GCAAAAAATGGGGCTTCGGCGTGTATTTTGCAGTCGGCGCAATTTCGCTGATACTTCTTTCGGATAAAGAAGCGGCGTTGACTTACATAGCGTTTTTCGGGTATTATCCGCTTATTAAAGAGCCGCTTGAACGCTTAAAAAAGCCTGTTGCCGTTTTTTTGAAGTATTTGATTTTCAACGCGGCAACCGTTCTTTCGGCTCTTGTTGCGATTTATGTATTCACAGTGCCGATTGAAGATTATAAAAGCTTCGGAAAGTTTTCCGTGCCGATACTTCTTTTAATGGCAAACATAGTGTTTGTGCTTTACGACCTTCTTTTAAAAAGGTATAAGCCGCTTTTAGCCGCGCTTATGCCGAAAATCGAAAAACATTTACGTTAGTTTATATAAAACCGGGCTTCGCCGCTCGGTTTTATTTTTTTCGGAAAAATAAATGTGAATTTCTGTTCACCGCTATTGACAAAATATTGTCAATAATTGTATAATGCTATTATCCGATAATATGAATTGGGGGATTAAAATGCAGAAGAAAACCGTATTTTTAACAGGCTCCTCGGGCAATATGGGTTTTGCCGGATTTAAGGAGCTTTACGCCAGAAAAAATGAGTTCAACATCGTGCTGCTTAACCGCGGCAGCGAAAAGAACAGACTCAAATTCAAGAATTTTGAAAACGACCCGTCGGTAAAACTTGTTTGGGGCGACCTTACGAATTACGACGATGTTCTTGAATGTGTCAACGGGGCTGACTATGTTCTCCATGTCGGCGGAATGGTTTCTCCCGCTGCCGACTATTTCCCGAAGAAAACAATTATGACAAACACCACCGCAATGCGCAACATTGTAAAAGCGGTTAAGGCTCAGCCCGACCCCGACAATGTTAAGGTTGTTTACATAGGCACAGTTGCCGAAACAGGCGACCGCAACCCCCCGATTCACTGGGGCAGAACGGGCGACCCCATCAAAATAAGCATTTATGACCACTATGCAATAAGCAAGGTTTATGCCGAAATGATTATTGCAGAGTCCGGCTTAAAGCATTGGGTTTCGCTTCGTCAGTCAGGTATTCTTTACCCCGCAATCCTTAAAAATATGGACCCGATTATGTTCCACGTTCCGATTAACGGCGTTCTTGAGTGGGCAACAATCGAGGATTCCGGCAGACTTCTTGCCAATGTCTGCGGCGACGACGTTCCCGAGGACTTTTGGCGCAAATTCTACAACATCGGCTCTGGCAAAGAGTATCGTATAACAAACTTTGAGTTTGAAGAGCTTCTTCTCGGCGCACTCGGACTTCCGTCGCCCAAAAAGCTTTTCAATGCCGATTGGTTCATTCTCAGAAACTTCCACGGTCAGTGGTATGCCGACTCCGACAAGCTTGAAGAGTATCTTCATTTCAGAGCCAACATCCCCGTTAAGAAGTATTTTGACAATATGGCAAAACAGGTTCCGCTTTATTACAGAGCCTGCAAGGCGTTCGTAGGCCCCACAAAGAACCTTATCGCGGCTGCCGCAAAGCCCTTTATGAAAAAGATTGCCGAGACAGATGTTTTCGGTACTCTCAACTGGAAAAAGACTAACCACCACGCACGTCTTACCGCTTATTACGGCACCGAAAAAGACCGTAATTCGATAGGCTCCTGGAAAGAATTTAAGGTTGAGCGCCCCACAGAAGAGGTTACTCTTCTTGACCACGGCTACGACGAAAGCAAGCCTCTTACAGAGCTTGACGCCGCCGATATGGAAAAGGCTGCCGAATTCCGCGGCGGTAAGTTCCTTGAAGAAAATTATCAGAAGGGCGACATCTATACAAAGAAGCATTGGGAGTGCGCTTTCGGCCACAAGTTTGAAATGTCTCCCAACCTTGTGCTTCTCGGCGGCCATTGGTGCCCCGAGTGCTCACCGCTTCCGTGGGACCCCGAAGATATGAACAGCGGCAGGCAGTATAAATGGAATTATGACGAAGTCGCAAAGAAAAACCCCTTCTTCAATCAGGTTTGGGCGCCGCTTCATTCCCCGGATGAGCACAACGTTTACGGAAGAGAAATCTTTGACGAGTTCGGCGAGAAAAAATAAGGAGTATCTGCTATGAAAGTATTTATGATTGGCGGCACAGGCCTTCTCGGCTGCGAAGCCGCACGCATATTTATCGAAAGAGGTCACGACGTTACAAGCGTTGCGCTTCCTCCGCTTCCGCAGGGCGCACCCATTCCTGAAGCGATGCACCTTGAATTTTGCAATATCTATGAAAAATCCGATGATGAAATCAAAGAGTTTTTAAAGGGTATGGACTGCTTCGTTTTCGCAGCAGGCGTTGACGAGCGCGTTGAGTTTAAAGCTCCCGTTTACGATTCATATTATAAATTCAATATAGCTCCCCTTAAAAGAATTCTTCCTCTTTGCAAAGAGGTCGGCGTTAAAAAGGCTGTTATTCTCGGTTCTTACTTCTCATATCTTGCAAAAGAGAAGCCCGAAATGAAGCTTACCGAAAAGCACCCCTACATCAGAAGCCGTATCGACCAGGAGAATGTCGCATTCTCGTTTGCCGATGATAATTTTGATGTTTCCGTGCTTGAGCTTCCCTACATCTTCGGCACACAGCCCGGCAGAAAGCCCGTTTGGGTTATCCTTATCGAACAGCTCAGAAGAATGGATAAGCTTCCCTGCACGCTTTATCCCGCAGGCGGCACGGCAATGCTTACCGTCCGTCAGGTCGGCGAAGTAATAGTCGGTGCGGCTGAAAAGTCAAAGGGCGCAAAGGCTTGGCCCATCTCAATGTATAACCTCACCTGGAAAGAGTTCCTTAAAATAGTTTATGACGCACGCGGAATGGGCGCCAACAGAAAAATTATCAGCATCCCCCCGTGGATGATGAAAATGGGCCTCGGCAGTGTTGTTAAGGACTATAAAGCGCGCGGCGTTGACAGCGGTATTGACCCCATGGGTCTTCCCGATATAATGGACCTTAACCTCTTCATTCCCGACCGCTACGCCAAAGAGCTCGGCGCAACCGATGACGACATAAAAGCCGCCATCTTCG
>DJRI01000136.1:0-894 GCA_002440045.1 Ruminococcaceae bacterium UBA6364
CCCAGTTGATTCCTACAATTGCTGTAATCATATAAATACTCCTAACGCGCAAAGCGCAACAAAATTAACAAATTCACGTTTTTTTCCTTGACGGTATTTTTTTGAATATAAAGTCAAGGCAATACTTCACAAACGACGCCGCTATAATACCGCCGCCGATTGCAATACCGACATCAAGCGTTAAAAGAAGCTTTGAAAAGGCTTCGGAATAGTCTGCCGAAAGAAGACTGCTCATAGCGTAATAAAGCGTTCCGCCGGGCACTAACGCAATGCACCCGGGAAGAAGGAATACGGTTGCGGGCGCTTTGAAAATCTTTGCAAAAAGCTCCGCAAAAACCGCAGTGGCAAAAGATGCAAGCATATTAATTAAAAACGGGCTGTCAAAGCACTGCGAACAAAAGAAATACACCGCACACGCGATTGCGCCGTCAAGCGCGGCAATAGGCAAATGGCGGGCGCGTAATCTGAAAAGGATTCCGAAGCCGAGCGTGCTGACAATTCCGCCGGCGGCTTTTATAAGAATTTCGGTCACAGCTTCACACCTCCGAATATCATCATTGCAACGGCAAAGCCGAATGCCACCGTTACGGCAAGAAGCACCGCCTGCACAAGCTGAATAAGCCCCGAAACCGTGTCGCCGAAAAGCATATCGCGAACGGCGTTGCCGAAAGAAAGCCCCGGAATCAAAAGCATTATCGTGCCAATCATTATCATATCGGGGTTGTCGCCCAAGCCGAGTTTAATAAGCAGCAGCGCCGCAAGTGCGCCCACAAAAGACACGGCGACCGTGTGAACCATTTGATTTATAAAAGAAAACTTGTGAAGATTAAAAAACGTAATTACAAGACCAGCCAAAGCCGCGGCAAGCGCGTCGTAAAGCGAGCCGCCGAAGAA
>DJRI01000136.1:928-1499 GCA_002440045.1 Ruminococcaceae bacterium UBA6364
ATTCGGGTAGGCTTTTTTATTTTTTATTTCCTTGATTTTTTCATCGACATCGCAAAGAGCAACGCTGCCGCCGCACACCTTGCGCGAAAGGTCGTTCATTCTGTCAAGAACAAACATATCGTTCGCCGTTTTATAAAGCCGTCTTACCTGCGACGACTGTTTGCCGTCAGCCATTCTGACACTTGCGATTATAAGTGACGGAAGCGCAAAAACATCGGTTGACACTGCGCCGTATGCAGAGCATATTCTCGTAACGGTATCCTCAATTCTGTGAGGCTCGCCGCCGCAGCGCAATATTTCTTCGCCGATATTAAGCGCTCTGCAAAGAATATAATCAGCAGAATAGCATTCACCCTCACTAAAGGGTGCGCTGTTTTGCTGATTTTCGATTGGTAGCTCCGTCATAACAATTTCTCCGTTATTGTGCTTATTGATTAATCAGAGGTTATTTTTATCTTAATACGCCTTTTGCCGAGGGAATGTCGTTTTTAAAAGCAGAGTCAAGCGACGAAGCGTCTCTTAAAACTCTTGCAAACGCCTTGAAAAGACACTCGGCGGTGTGATGAGAGTT
>DJRI01000136.1:1553-3553 GCA_002440045.1 Ruminococcaceae bacterium UBA6364
CGTCATAAAGAACTCTTCGACAAGCTCCACATCAAAATCGCCTATTCTTTCGCTTAAAAACGGAACGTCAAAAGCAAGATAGCCCCTGCCCGAAATATCAACCGCGGCAAGAATAAGGCTGTCGTCCATGGGGATTGTTGCGTCGGCAAAGCGGTTGATGCCGCGTCTGTCGCCGAGCGCCTCGTTAAACGCCCTGCCGAGAAGCATTGCAACATCCTCTACGGTATGATGATAGTCAACATCGGTGTCGCTTTCACAGCTTACATAAAGGTCGAATTTGGAATGCTTTGCAAACTGCGTGAGCATATGGTCGAAAAAGCCGCAGCCGGTAACGATATTTGATTTGCCCGAACCGTCAAGGCTGAGGGAAAGTGAAATTTTTGTTTCGTTTGTTTTTCTCGTCAAACCGGAAGTTCTCATAAAATTCTCCTATAAGTACAAACTTTTACCACATTATTTTATATCACAAAGTCACGCCAAAATCAATACGTAATATCCATTAAATCGCACATAATATCCATTAAATCGCAAATTTGCATAAAAATACCCCGAATTTTAAGCTTCGGGGATTTTAAATATAATTATTTCTCGATTCGTTCAATTGCCGTTTTATAGCCGTTGTTACCGTACAAAAGACAGCGGTTTACACGGCTGATTGTAGTGGAGCTTGCGCCCGTCGCCGCAGAAACGGCGTTATAGTTTGCGCCGCTTTGAAGCTTACAGGCAACGTCAAAACGCTGCGCCAAATCCTGAAGCTCTTTAATTGTGCAAATATCATCCAAAAAAGCGCGAAGCTCTTCGGGCGTTTTAAGGGTAAGCATTGCTTTAATAAGACGTTCTGTAGCCTCGTTGTTAATAGCGTTCATTTTCTCCTCCGAAATGCAGTTATTTGGGTTTGCCTGTATATAATTTACCACTTTACAGAGCTAAAGTCAAGACGCCGCTGTAAATATCACAGTTTTTTCCTTGTCCACGAACTTTTTGCAAATATCGCAAGCACGGGGAATATTTCAAGACGGCCCGCAAGCATATCAAATATAAGAACAAGCTTTGACAAAATGCCGTAACACGAAAAGTTACTCATGGGACCCACTTTATCAAGACCGGGGCCTATGTTATTAAAGCACGAAATAACAGCCGAGACGTTTGTTTCGACAGAAAACCCGTCAAGCGACACAACAAGAAGGCTGAAGATTATAATAATTACATATGCCGCAAGATATGCGTTGGTGTTGTCAAGCACCTGTTCGTTTACGGCTTGACCGTCAACGGTTACAACCTCAACCTTTCTTGGGAAAATATTCTTTTTGATATTGCGCTTTAAGCCCCTGAAAAGAAGCATTGCCCTGCCGCATTTAAGACCGCCGCCCGTACTGCCTGCACACGCGCCGATTATCATAAGAAAGAGTATGACCGTTTTTGAAAAGCCCGGCCAATTGTTAAAATCGGTTGTCGAATAGCCGGTTGTTGTGATAATGCTTGAAACCTGAAAAGCCGCGTGGCGCAGCGTCTCGGAAAGCGAGCCGTACATTTTGTAAATATTCAAAGCGATTGCCGCAACGGCTGAAAAATACACAATAAAGTACATTCTCAGCTCTTCATTTTTCAAAACGCTTTTAAACTGGCGCATAAGCACCATATAATAGCACGAAAAATTAATTCCGAATAGGAACATAAACACAGTCGTAACATTCTGAATATACGGGCTGTAGCTTGCCAAACTGTCGTTCTTGATTCCGAAGCCGCCCGTACCCGCCGTGCCGAAAGCCGTGCAAATCGCTTCAAAAAGCGGCATTTTTCCGAAAAGAAGAAAAATAACGTCAAGCACGGTGAAAGCAACGTAGATAAGATAAAGAATCAAAGCCGAGTTGCGTATTTTTGGAACAAGCTTTGAAACAACAGGCCCCGGGCTTTCTGCGCGCATAAGATGCAAAGTAAAGCCTTCGCTTCTGCCGCTGACGGGTATAACCGCAAGTATAAACACAAGCACGCCCATTCCG
>DJRI01000061.1:0-3665 GCA_002440045.1 Ruminococcaceae bacterium UBA6364
AACAACCCGATGGTCGGCGCAACGGTTGCATGTGCAGTTGCAGTTGAAGAGGCTTCAAAATAAAAATAACCGCACTTCCCGCACGGTGAGTTGATTTTCCCGTCGGGCTTTGCAAAAACTCGGAGCTGTCGTGTTTTCACGGCAGCCCCTTATATGAAAAGAGGATACATATGGCAAAGGTACTTGTTGAAACATCCGCACGCCACGTTCACGTTACAAAAGAGGCTCTTGAAACACTTTTCGGAAAAGGCTATGAGCTTACCGTTAAAAAAGAGCTTTCACAGCCCGGTCAGTATGCTTCTAACGAAAGAGTTGCCGTAATAGGCACAAAGGGTCAGTTTCCCGCAGTTTCAATACTCGGTCCGTGCAGAAACGCCTGCCAGGTAGAGCTTTCGGCTTCGGACGCGCGCTCAATCGGCGTTGCCGCCCCCGTAAGAGAAAGCGGCGACATTAAAGACAGCGGCGCTTGCATTCTTAAAGGACCCGAGGGCGAGGTTGAGCTTAAAGAAGGCGTAATTGTCGCAAAAAGACACATTCACCTTGACCCGAAAACGGCTTCCGAGTTCGGCGTAAACGACAAGCAGATTGTAAGCGTTGAGCTTAAAACCGAGGGTCGTTCGCTTGTTTTCGGCGATGTTGTTGTAAGAGTAAGCGAAAAGTTTGCTCCCGCAATGCACATTGATACCGACGAAAGCAACGCCGCGGCGGCTTTCCCGGGACTTATGGGCGAAATCATAAAATAAGTAACCCCTAAAACAAAATAAAACCCCCGTGTCGGTTTTAAAGCCTGCACGGGGGTTTGCATATTATTCGGCAAATTACGTTTCGGTTGTAATCATTTTTTTATAAAATGCTTCTTTGTCGCCTTGCTTTCTGTAGTGGAAAATCATTTCCTTTTCCTCCCACGAAAGCTCCGAAAGGCGCAAAACATCGTCTTCAACGTCCTCGTCAAAATAATCGTCATAGTCGGGTCTGTGAAGCAAAAGCTTCGGTGAATAGCCGTAAAATTCATCTACGGTCGTTTTATAAAAGGTCGCAAGCGCAACAATTATGTCAATTGTGGGCTTTTCGCGGCCGCTTTCAAACGCATTGTATTCATCTACCGTTATTCCGAGGAATTTTGCCAACTGTTCTGGGGTGCATTTGTTATAAAGTCTGAAATTTACAAGCCTGTTTCTAATCATTTCCTCACTCCTCGCATTTAGGGGCATAGCGACACAAACGGATTTTTGTATCTTTATGCTTAGGCATAAGAGGGTATTTTAAAACCGTGCCGATATCTGCTTTCTTATGCTTAACCTTTCGGCTCTCTTATGCTTAACCTATAGATATAATAACATCTTTTATTTCAAAATTCAACATAAAATTAATGTTTTGAAACTTTTTGAGACTTTTTACTATTTTTTCACTTGAAATGTTTAATATGTGTTGAATGCGCCGACAAGTTTTTTCTTTAAAACATCGGTTCGACAAAATTCGACAAAACTTTGCAGAAAATCATTGATTTTGAATTTTCCGCGACGGTGTATATACCGAATACCCCCAAAACGTAATTTCTTACGGCGAAATATAGAGGCGTTTTCAAGCCGAAATTAAAAAATATCGAAAATCAAGATAAAAATAATTAAATTTTTATTGAAAATGTTGTATTCGTGTGGTATACTGTCTAAGTATTATGTTGCCGTGCGTAAATCAGGGCTACGGCATATCAAAATTCAAACAGGCAGGAGATTTTATAATGGCAAATTGTCCTAAGTGTGGGTATAAGCTCAAAATTACCGACTGGAGAGCCGAGTGCCCCAAGTGCGGAGTAAACCTTCTTTATTACAACCATCAGGAGCGTCTTGCCGAGGACGCCGACAAGGCTGAGGAGGAGCACATAAAGCTCCAGCCGAAAATCGACCGCGTTAAGTTTTCGTTTGTCGGCACAAAGCTTTCGATAGTTCGCATTATTTGCTTGCTTATTCCTATCGGTATGCTGTTTTTGCCCCTCGCACACGTTAATGTTACGCTTCCTTTCAAAACCATAAATACCGACATTTCTATTTTAAACCTTGCTACAGAGGTTGTCGCAAACCTTAAATTCGATATTCTTATTGATATGATTAAAGAGTCGGCGGTTACAAGAGTTGCGTTTATTTTCTATGCGCTTTCAATAGTCTTTATATTTGTTGCCGCTGTTTTTGCAATTCTCAACATTCCGTTCGACGCTGTTTCATGCTCGCCCAAGGGCTTCAAAAGAAACATCGCGCTTTCAAGCTGCGGCATCATTTTCACATTGCTCAGCGTTATCTCTTTCCTTGTTTTCAATTCTCAGCTTACTTCAAAGTTCGGCGAAATGTATTCGGGCAGTCTCGGCTTTGCACCGTTCCTTGTTTTGCTTGGGTTTGTTATAATCATTGTTGTAAACATTCTCATTAAAAAGCAAAACGTTCCCGTTAAATATACCGACGTTTCAGAGTATGTCGAGCGTATGGCAAAAAGACGTGAGGAAATCAAAGAATTTGAGGCAGAGGTTGAAGCCGACAAGGAAAAGGCTGCAAAAGTTGCCGAATAATTTGAAAGCGGTATTTGCTTTAATCAATATTTAACAAACAAAACGACTCGCTTAATGCGGGTCGTTATTTTTTTAAGAATACTATTGACAAATACCCCAATGGGGTATATACTGAAAATACCCCGAGAGGGTATATGAAAGGTGTGATTGAAACGAAGCCTAAAAAGTGCTGTCACTGCTCTCAGCGAAAAAAAGAGCGAACGCCCGAAGAATACAAAAAGCTTCTTAACCGCCTTAACAGGATTGAGGGGCAAATCAGGGGAATTAAAGGTATGCTTGAAAGCGGAGCGTACTGTCCCGATATTCTTGTGCAGGCGGCGGCGGCTAATGCCGCTTTAAACGCTTTTAACAAAGAATTACTCGCCGACCACATCAGAACGTGCGTTGCCGACGACATAAGAAACGGTAAGGACGAGACAATTGACGAGCTTGTCGTTACCATGCAAAAATTAATGAAATAAAGGAGTGCAAATTTTATGAACGGTTCAATAAATTACATTTTACCGGCAATACTTGCAGTGATTCTCATTGTTGCCGTATATTTCAGCGTTAAGCATTTCAAAGGCAACGGCGGCTGTTGCGGCGGTGGCGGCGAAATTCGCGAAAAGCCTAACAAGCTCACAGCGCCTAAAGTTGCCGAAAAAACGGTTTACATCAACGGTATGCATTGCGAAAACTGCCAAAACCGCGTTCAGCGAAAGCTTAATTCAATTGAGGGTGCTTCTGCGCGCGTAAATCTTAAAAAGAAGCTTGCCGTTGTTGAAATGAGCCGCGAAATAAGCGACGAAGAGCTTACCGAGGCTGTTAAAAACGCAGGCTATGAGGTTGAAAAAATCGAAAGAAAGGACTAAATCGGTTGATTTATGGTTCAATATAATGTAACGGGTATGAGCTGTGCCGCGTGCAGTGCGCGCGTTGAAAAAGCCGTTTCAAAGCTTGGCGGCGTAACAACTTGCTCTGTAAGCCTTTTGACAAACTCAATGGGCGTTGAAGGAACAGCCGCGCCCGAAGATGTAATAAAGGCGGTCGAAAACGCTGGCTACGGCGCGTCGCTTAAAGGCAAAAACAAGGGCGGTGTGCAAAAGGAGGAGGCGCCTTCTTTTTCAAA
>DJRI01000061.1:3679-3874 GCA_002440045.1 Ruminococcaceae bacterium UBA6364
AAAATAAGGCTCATAACGTCGCTTGTTTTTCTTTTGTTTCTTATGTATGTCTCAATGGGGCATATGATGTGGAATTGGCCCTTGCCGAAATTTTTAGACGGCAACCATGTTGCAATGGGACTCTATGAGCTTCTTTTAACCGTTGCCGTTATGGTTATAAACAGGCGTTTTTTTGTCAGCGGCTTCAAAAGCCTT
>DJRI01000059.1 GCA_002440045.1 Ruminococcaceae bacterium UBA6364
TTACGCTTTATCTCGGCACGTTTGTCGCCTTTATTATTCCGTTAAGACCGACTTATTCCGAAACGGAAAAGCGCGAATTGAAAAAATTCCCGACGTTCAGCATTGAAACGCTCAAAAGCGGCAGCTATTTTGACGACATAACAACGTGGTTTTCGGATACCTTTCCCTTTAGAGAAGAGCTTACAAAGCTCAACACATCAATAAGCAAGCTTTACGGCATTACAAAGGTTGACATTCACGGCGACGTAAACACGGGCGACGATATTCCCGACGTTCCGCTTCCTCAAGAGGATACGACAGCGCCCGAATCCACTACCCTTCCCACCGAGCATTCTTCAACGGAAGAGCAAACGACTTTGCCGCCGACAACCGAAAAGTCAATCGAAAAGCCGACCGAAGGCACTACCAAAACGCCGCAGAAAACACAGACTATGGGCGCAATTCTTGTTGCGGGCAACAGCGGATATGAATATTACAATTTCTCGTCGTCGCTTGCGGCGCGCTTTATAAAGCCTGTTAACAACATCAAAAACTGCACAGACGGCAAAGCGAATATATACACCCTGCTTATTCCCACAAGCATAGACATTGTGCTTGACGACAACCTCAGAAAAGACGTTGCTTCGTCCGACCAAAAGAAAGCTATTGACTATTTCTATTCATCGTTTAAGGGCGTAACGCCCGTTACGGGTATTTACGAGTCGTTAAGAACGCACAGAGATGAATATATCTATTTCAGAACCGACCACCACTGGACGGCTCTCGGCGCGTATTATGCCTATGAGCAGTTTGCAAGTGCAAAGGGTATTTCGCCCGTTCCGCTTTCAAGCTATAAAACAAAGACGTTTGAGGGCTTCCTCGGTACGTTCTATTCAAGCTCGGGTCAAAGCAGTGCGCTTGCAAAAACACCCGATTCGGTTACAGCGTATCTTCCCATTAATGACGCTTCAATGAAGTTCACGCAAAGCGACGGTCAGGTTGTAAGCTGGCCCATAATCGCAAATGTTGACGATTATAACTCCGGCGGCAAATATCTCACTTTCACCGCAGGCGACCAGCCGTATGAGATAATTAAAAATAACGATTTGAGCGAGGGTCAGACCTGCCTTATAATTAAGGAGTCCTACGGCAACGCATTTATTCCGTTCCTTATCCCCCACTACAAAACTATTCACGTTATTGACCCGCGCCATTACAACGGAACACTTTCGGCGTTTTTAAAGGAAAATCACGTTGACGACATTATCTTCCTTGCGAATATGTCAACAACGAGAAACAGCGTTTATATTGACGCTATGACAGATTTCATAAAATGAGGTGAAACCCGTGTCCGAAATGAAAGATAAAATGCACACAGGCGAGCTGTACTTTCCGAATGACGATGAAATTTTAAATGAACAGCAGCAGTGCCTTGAAAAGCTTTATGATTTTAACGCAACGCGTCCGCATGAGCTTAAAAAGCGCGAAGCGATGCTTAAAGATATGTTTTTTGAAATCGGCGAAAACTGCTATATCGAGCCGCCGTTTCATGCAAATTGGGGCGGAAAACACATTCATTTCGGCAACAACGTGTATGTAAATTTTAACTTTACAGCCGTTGACGATTCGCACATTTACATCGGCGACAACACAATGCTCGGTCCTAACGTTACGCTGGCTTCGGCAGGGCACCCCGTTTGCCCGCCTTTAAGAGAAAGGGCGTATCAGTTCAACTGCCCCGTGAAAATCGGCAAAAACTGTTGGCTCGGCGCGGGCGTTATTGCAGTGCCGGGCGTGACAATCGGCGACAACACGGTTATCGGCGCGGGAAGCGTTGTTACAAAAGACATACCGTCCGGTGTTGTTGCAATCGGCAATCCATGCCGCGTTTTAAGAAAAATCGACGAACACGACTATGAATATTATTTCAAGAACAAAAAAATCCCAAAGGAGTTGTTGAAAGATGAACAGTAAATTGAAAAAAACGGTTATTGCCGCAATTATGGCGGCTTTAACAGCCGTAGTCGGCAGGCTTATTGTAATACCCCTTCCGGGCAACGGTTTTTTGAACATAGGCGACAGCTTCGTTTGCCTTTCGGGTCTTATTTTAGGGCCTGTCTGGGGCGGTGCGGCGGCAGGCATCGGCGCGCTTTTTACCGACCTTCTTGCGGGCTATCCGATATACGCCCCCGCAACATTTGTAATTAAGTTTGCTATGGGCGCAGTTTGCGGCCTTATTATGAAAAAAGCGGACGTGCTGTCTCACGGCAAGCGCATTCTTATGACCATTCTCGGCGGCGCGCTTTGCGAGCTTATTATGGTCGGCGGATATTTTGTTTTTGAAATATTCCTTTATGATTTCCACACGGCTGCGCTTGATATTGCCGGCAACCTTATTCAGGGCGGCGGTTCTCTTGTTGCGTTCGTCCTTCTTGCAGAAGTTGTTAAAAGACTTAATCTTAAAGCAAAACTTAAATGAGTTGAAGCAAAGCTTAAATGAGAATTAATAATACATAATAAAATCAGCTGTGTTATTTCGGTAAGAGCCGAAAACACAGCTGATTTTTGTTATTGAATTATTTAAATTATAAAACCGCCGTTCACCGAAATGACCTGACCCGTTATAAAATCGGCCTTGTCCGAAAGCAAAAAGCCGACGGCTTCGGCAACGTCAGACGGTGTGCCGAGTTTATTAAGCGGCGTTTCGTCCTTTAAGGCGTTTAAATCATCTTTTGAGAACGCCGACATCATATCGGTCATTATAACCCCCGGCGACACGGCGTTGACAGTTATCCCCGAAAGCCCGACTTCTTTCGCAAGCGCCTTTGTAAGCCCGATAACGCCCGCCTTAGCCGCAGAATAATGCACCTCAAGCGAAGCACCGACCTCGCCCCACATAGAAGCGATATTTACGATTTTGCCGCGCTTTTCGTGTATCATATCGGGCAAAACCTCGCGGCAAAAATAAAATGCGCCAGAAAGGTCGGTGTCAATCATTTTGCGCCACATTTCATCGGTAATGTCGGTAAAAAGACACTGCTGTGCCACGCCCGCACAATTGACAAGCGCAAACGGCTTGCCGCATTTACCGAGAATTTCGGCATACACGCGCTTTACGTCGCCCGAAACCGAAACATCGGCTTTGAATATTTCGCAAACGCCGCCGAAAAGCTGTATTTCGCTTTGCACGCGCTTAGCAGGCTCGACCGAAGAATTATAAATCAAGGCAACCGAAAAGCCCGCACGCGAAAGCACGCGAGCCGTTTGGGCCCCTATCCCGCGGCTTCCGCCGGTGATGATAACAAGCCTGTTCATTTATTGGTAGTCCTTTATATTATCAAGGGTTAATTCCTGCATTTTGTAGCCCTTAGGCGGCAGGAACAAAGATGCGGGCGCTTCGTTTACAACGCTGTCGTAATAAATGACGCTTCCGTCGGTGTTTTTGCTCATTACGATTGCGTTGCCGCTGTAATAAGCCACCGTGCCGTCGTCATACTTTTTATACGTTAGCTTTTTGCCCTCAACGGTTTCGCTGCCCTCGCTCACAACCGTTCTTGTCGAATCGCCGAGACTGCCGTCAAAAACAGACGAAAGCTTGCCCGTATCGTCGGCGGCTTCAAGCACTTTTTTGGGAACGATAAGATAAGTTTTGGTGTCGGCATTGACAATATAAACGCTTACGCTGTTAAGAATAAACCCGATGGGCTTGCCGTCGTAATAAGTCATAACCGAAAGCTTGTTGCCGTTCTGAGCCATTTTATACTGCGCCGTTTCGCCGTTTGAAACAATTCTGCCTGTTACGGTATATTTTTTTGAAGAAAAAATAGCTTCGTCGTTTTCGCTGCTTGATTTGCCCGCGTCAATGCGTGAATCGGAAATGCCGCCCGACTCGCCCGAGGGCTTTGTAACGCTGAAAAACTCGTTACCCTTTTTCACATCGTCATCAGAAAGGTTGTTGACTTGGTCTTCAATTTCTTTTTCGGAAGAAGGGTCGCTTACGTTATCGGACGAAACGCCGTCGGTATAGACGGAAGTGTCTGTCGTGTCGCTCTCTTTCGAGTCTTTTCCGAATTTAATTTTGAAATCACAGCCGCAAAAGGCAGTAAGAACAACTGCCGCGGCAAGAATTAAAGCTAAAGCTCTGAACTTTTTCATAAAACCGCTCCGATATGTTTAGTTTATACTTATATTATCACAATGCGCCGGAAAAAACAACGGTTGCAATAATCGTTTATAGAAAATTCAAAAATCGTTATTATTTATTCCCTCGCGAGGCTTTGACAAGCGCTTTCAAATACGCAAAAGTTTCGTCCTCGCCTTTTTCGCTTAACATAACAAGAAGCTCTTCAAGAAGGTCAGAGGTCTTTTGGTTAATTATTCTGTGGCTTTTGCCGCGCCTGAAATATTCAAGCGGAAAGCTGTCGTTATATGTGTCGGGATTATAAATCTTGCTTGCGGCAACCCTGTCGCAAAACATTTCGGCAACAAAGCGAACGGGCATCTCAACAGGCTCGTAACGCCGTTTTTCCATATTGTAATCCATCCAATATGCAAAATGATGGCG
>DJRI01000054.1:0-26754 GCA_002440045.1 Ruminococcaceae bacterium UBA6364
AAGCCCTTCATAGGCGCTTTCTGCGCCCGAAGCTATTCCGCACGAGCCATAGCCCAACAAAAATTTCACAGCACGCCCTCCTTTTTCCGTATTTCATTTATAATATGCTCTGCCTTTTCGGGCGTAAGTTCGCCGTAGGCGGTTGAATTTATCATCATCGCGGGCGAAATGCTGCAGCAGCCGAGACAGGCCGCCTCTTCCCACGAAAAAAGCCCGTCTTTTGAAAGCTCGCCCGACGGCACGCCTAAAAGGCGGCAGACGGTTTCGCCTATACGTTCACTGCCGTTGACGTGACACGCCGTACCCTTGCAGACGGTTATTCGGTATTTGCCGACGGGTTTAAGACGAAAACCCGCATAAAACGACGCAACGCCCATAATTCTGCTTTCGGGAATGCCGCCGATTTCGCTTAAAGCTTTTACCGCGTCTTTTGAAATATAGCCTTCGTCATTTTGTATAATCTGCAAAATCGTTATAAGATTTTCTTCGGGGTCGCCGCAGGCTGCAACTGCGTTTTTTATTTTTTCTTTATATGAATTTTCCACACAGACACCTCGCTTATCTTGATATTTTATTACATTACAAGGCTTTTTTCAATATTATTTTCAAGGTTTTAAAGACAAATTTCGGCACCGTTGCCGATTTTTTGAATTTGCATAAATTAATGTTTACATTAAAGAAAACATATTGTAATATATATGCGGTGATGAAGTTGAAAGAATACGATATTTATATTTTTGATTTTGACGGAACGCTTTCGGATACGATTCCGGGTGTGAAAAATTCGGTAAAATATGCGCTTTCTTTTTTGGGTATTGAAGAAACCGACGACAAAAAGCTTGACTATTTTATAGGGCCGCCGCTTTTTGAAAGCTTTACAAAGCTTTATAACGTTGACGACGAAACCGCAAATATGCTGATAGCAAAATACCGCGAGCGCTACAGCAAAAAAGCGTGTGAAGAATCGACCCTTTACCCCGGGGTTGAAGCAATGTTAAAAGAGCTTAAAGCGCGCAAAAAGAAGCTTGCAATAGCCTCGTCAAAGCCGCTTTTGTTTGTCGAAGAAATCGCAAAGGCACTCGGCATATTCGGGCTTTTTGATTACATTGCGGGCGAAACGTTTGAGCACACGCATTCAAGCAAAAAAGACCTTATAAACGAGGCTTTTGAGGCTTTAGGCGGCAACAATAAAGAAAAAGCCCTTATGACGGGCGACAGATTTTATGATATAGAGGGCGCAAAGCTTGCCGGTATAGACAGCGCCGGAGCGGTTTACGGCTTCGGCAACGAAGAAGAATTAAAAAAAGCCGGCGCGACATACCTATTATATAAGCCGTCGGACATTTTGAACCGATAAAACAATTAACACACCGCAATTCGCCGTTCATGCGAATTGCGGCTTTTTTACGTATAAATTTCCAAAAATCGGTTACAATTATTTCCGAAATAAAAATTTTGGGAGGTATTATGACTAATTCCGAATATTTAAAAATGGTCGGCGCCTCTACCGACAAATCACCTCTTTTAAAAGACCTTTTATCGGCTTTTGTTTTCGGCGGCGGAATTTGCTGTCTTGGGCAAGCTTTAAGAAGTTTTTTTGAAACCACCGATATGACCGAGGACGAAGTAAAAATCGGCGTATCCGTAAGCCTTATTGTGCTCACCGCCATACTCACCTCGTTCGGCGTATTCGATAAAATCGCAAAGGTTGCAGGCGCGGGCACGTTTGTGCCTATTACGGGCTTTGCAAACTCGGTAATTTCGCCCGCGGTTGAATTCAGCGCCGAAGGCAGGATTCTCGGAACGGGCGCAAAAATGTTCAATCTTGCGGGTCCCGTTATCGTTTACGGCTGTACGGCTGCAAGCATTTACGGGTTGATAATCTACATCTTCGGACTTGTATAAGCATAAGAGGGGGAAATTTTCATGCCGACAAGAAACGGAAATACCATATTTTTGCCCACGCGCCCCGCAATTACGGGCAACGCCGCCGTTGCGGGCAAAAAAGAGGGCGAAGGCCCTTTGAAAAACGAGTTCGACAAAATCTATGATGATGAATTCGTAGGGTGCGAAACCTTTGAAAAGGCTGAAACGGCTCTTTTAAAAGACGCCATTACAAGAGCGCTTGAAAAAGCAAACGAGTCGCCCGAAAATGTAAATCTTACGCTTTCGGGCGACCTTTTAAACCAGTGTATAGGCTCGTCGTTCGGTTTAAGGGATTTAAAAATGCCGTTCGCGGGGCTTTACGGGGCATGCTCTACAATGGCGCTTTCTTTGGGGCTTGCCGCAACGCTTACAGACGGCGGCGCTTTGGGGCTTGCGGTTGCCGCCACGTCGTCGCACTTTTGCTCTGCCGAAAGGCAATACAGATACCCGCTTGAATACGGCGGCCAAAGAACGCCCGCTTCGCAGTGGACGGTGACGGGCGCGGGCGCGGCGGTTGTTAAAGGAAACGTCGGCGGCGCGCCGCGCGTTGACGCGGTTATTTTCGGCAAGGTCTGCGATTACGGCGTAACAGACCAAAACAATATGGGCGCCGCCATGGCGCCCGCCGCGGCTGACACAATTGCCTCGTTTTTAAAAGACACAAACAGCGTTCCCGAGGATTACGACATAATTCTTACGGGCGACCTCGGAAAAACCGGCAGCAGGCTTTTAAAAGAGCTTCTTTTAAAAGAGAACGGAATTGATATTTCGGCTGTGCACAACGACTGCGGACTTATGATTTTTGACCTTGACGGTCAGGATGTTCACAGCGGCGGCTCGGGGTGCGGCTGCAGCGCCTCGGTCGTGTGCTCGTATATACTGAACAGACTTAAAACAAAAGAGCTTAACCGAGTGCTTTTCGTGGCGACGGGCGCGCTTCTTTCGCCGACCTCTATGCTTCAGGGCGAGTCTATACCCGCTATAGCGCACGGAGTTTTGCTCTCGTCGGACTGAAAGCACACCGCAGTTAAAGGAGGAATTTTTACGGAAGGCTGTTATAACACTCTTAAAAACATTGAAAAATTCACAAAAACATTCAAAAGAATTTCAAGACTCAAAATGCTTTTGTCGTGCATACTTGTTATGTATACGCTTTTTAAAGCCGTCTCGGCGGTTTCGGCGCTTAAAACGGATATGAAAAAGGCGTAAAGTCAACGAGCTGTTATCAATCAACAACGACATCACAGAATTTGAACCTAATAAACACACATAGCAATACCTATCAAACGCTATCAAAATCAAACAGACTATACTCAACTTTGGTTGAGTGTCGTCTGTTTTTGCACATTCAAGGGCAAATATTTATCATTTTTAAAAAATCCCAATGTAATTGTTACACTTGATTTATTGGATTAATAAAAAATCAAAAGGAATCCGCATATGTACAATAGAAGCATTTCAATCACGGTTTTAAACGCACGAAAGCACTAAAAATCAAAGCTCTCAGAACATATTGCTTCAATTCATTTATGTCTACCGAAACCCCTGTTGCTTTGGCAATTACGCGCCGCTTTATAGATATTTATCGTAACACATTGCCGTTTTTGACAACTTGTGTTATAATATCCTTAAACAAAATCCGCTTTCGCAAATCTTTGCGTATCGACTGCCGCAATAAAACACATAATTAAGAATATTTTGTCATTGAATTTTTCCCTTACACGAATAAGAAAGTTTTATTGCTTATTAAATTTGCCATATAAGCTTGCAAAATTCAAATACCGATGAATACTTATATGTATTTCAAAAGAGGAAGAAACTATGGGGTTTATTAAAAATATAATTGAACATCATCAGCAGAAAGCTCAGGAACAAAATGACGCTTGCAATGAATTGATTTCTCGTATAGACGCTGCACTGTCGGAGGTCAAATCCACATTTTCAAAGCCGCAAGAATTTATTGACCCTCGGTATGAAACGGAATGGAGAAACCGAAACAGCCAAATACTGTCAGATTTGGAGACGCAGAAAATTCAATATCTGAAAAAAGCCGCTCAATATAATGCTTTATCTTCCAAACAACAAAAGTTGGCGGCTGTTGCACGTTCAATGTCGCAACACATTATTATACACAATGAGCGAGCCGCAAGCATGAAAGTACAGTCAGCCTACGCTCTTATCGGCGGTGTTGAGGGGCGTACCCTCGATAAACAGCAAATGACCTGTATTGTCAAAGAAGCTCATAATCATTTGGTAATAGCCGGCGCCGGTACAGGAAAGACAACCACCGTCATCGGGAAAATCAAATATCTTCTCAAAACAGGCAAATGTTCACCGCAAGATATTTTAGTATTATCATTTACCAACGCTTCCGCTTCCGAAATGAGCGAACGCATTTCTGCTGAAACAGGACACAATATCACTGCTTCAACATTTCATAAACTCGGATTGAATATTATCTCGCAGGTCAATGGCGTAATGCCGAAAATCACACAAATAAATTTGCGAAAATTTATAAAAGAGCAACTTTTATTAAATATGCAATCTGACGCTTATCTCAATTTGCTGAGTTCTTATCTTCTGTATAATCGCGTAGTGGCAAAATCGGAATTTGAATTCAAATCGCAGGAAGAATATAATGAATATCTGAAATTGAATCCGCCGACTACAGTTAATAATGAAAAAGTGAAAAGCTACGGTGAAATGGATATTGGCAATTTTCTGACACAAAACGGCGTACGCTATATTTATGAACACCCTTATGAATTTGATACACGTACCGGCGAATACGGTCAATATCACCCGGATTTTTATCTTCCCGATTATAATATCTACATTGAATATTTTGGTGTCAACCGAAACTTAGAAGTTCCGTCTTATTTCAAACCTATAAACGGAATGAGTGCAACGGAAGCGTATCGTGCTTCTATGAAGTGGAAACGCGATACTCACCGTGAACATCAAACCACAATGATTGAATGCTATGCTTATGAGAAATTTGAGGGTATTCTGCTTGACGCATTGAAAGAGAAACTTGTGGCAGCTTCGGTTACTTTAATTCCAAAATCTTCTAAAGAACTGTGGGAACAGGTTGCCGCAGAAAGCGATTCTTTACTTGATGGTATTATAGAATTGTTTGAAACACTGATTAACCTGATTAAGAGCAACGGTTATGATATAGCAACTGTCCGCAAATTAAATCACTTTGGAAGCAATATTCAAACGAACAATATTTTACTGTCGTTGCTTGAACCGATATTTAATGAATACTGCAAATATCTTTTGCGCGAAAAAGAAATTGATTTTAACGATATGATTAACATTGCTTCCGAATATGTGAGACAAGGGAAATACACCAATCCATACAAATATGTGATTGTCGATGAGTACCAAGATATATCCAAAGCTCGCTTTATGCTTTTAAACTGTCTGCGCAAATCAAATGATTATGAGCTTTTCTGCGTCGGTGATGATTGGCAAAGTATTTATCGCTTTGCCGGAAGCGACATTGGATTTATTCTTAATTTTCCAAAATACTGGGGTGCAACAGAAGTAAGCAAAATTGAAACTACATATCGATTTTCTCAAAAGCTAATTGAAATAAGCGGCGGATTTATAATGCAAAATCCGGCTCAAATCAAAAAATGCATCAAAGGAAGGCCTGAAAATTCCGGTTTTCCGCTTGGCGAAATTTCCGGCTATACAGAGAAATATGCAATTGAGTTTATGTCAAAAAAGCTGAATGACATTCCTAAAGGGAGCAGTGTATTTTTTATCGGCAGATATTCATTTGATGCAAAGCTATTGGATGACAGCGGACTCTTTTCTTGCCAGTATAATAACCCGAAGGGGGTTATAGAAGTTAAATCAAAATCGCATCCCGATTTAAATATGTCATTCTTGACAGCGCACAAATCAAAAGGACTTCAAGCAGATTATGTCTTTATAATAAATAATAAAAAATCAAGAATGGGCTTTCCGAGCAAGATTCAGGACGCTCCGATTTTAAATTTATTGCTTGATAATTGCGACCAATACCCTAATGCAGAAGAACGCCGCTTATTTTATGTTGCATTAACCAGAGCAAAGGAAAAAGCTTTTATCATTACTGTTGACGGGAGAGAATCTGAATTTGCAATGGAACTTAAAGAGCAATATGGAGATGAATTGAAAAGAGAGCAATTTGAATGTCCTCTTTGCGGCGGGCATTTGATAAAGCGCACCGGTCCATATGGCGAATTTTTCGGTTGCTCCAATTACCATAAAACCGGATGTACTTACAAAAGAAAAATACGATAAATAAGAACTTACAATTCGGTATGCATCAGGTTTCTTGAAATTATCAACTGATTTTTGGCAGTCTGCAACTATTTTTATTTTATAAGTATAATAATTAATGCAACGGGCCGTTGTCTGAAATTGACGACGGCTCGCTGCATTTTTTTGTTATTTTCCGACGGCGCCTCTGCCGCCCGCTTTTACAAGTATTGTGTCGTCGCCTATCACGATAACGTCGCGCCAGCAAATGACAATCTCGTCGCCCTTGCCGAAAACGCCGCATATTCCTTTGCCGCAAAAAACCGTTATACTTAAAAGGCAGCCCGTCGAAGTGTCAATTTCGACGTCGCTCACACAGCCCATACGGCAGCCCGTTTCCATATTTATTACTTCTTTGGACCTTAAGTCCGAAACGGTGCATCGCAAATTTATCCCTCCCGATTTATATGCCGAATTCGTTTTTCATTAAAGAGCACCTTTTAACGGCGTTTTTTCCGAATTTTTCGGCAATGGCGTCACGCGTTTTTTCAAGGTTTTCTTCACGCGCGCGTTTAAAATTGTAATCAAGGTCAAAAAGCGACAGCTGTTCGCAGAAATCGCTTGATTTAACAAGCCCTGTCCCCGTGACGGTAATCGCTCTGATAGGCTCAAACGAAACGCCCGTGCTTTCAAAAACCGTTTTGATAGCCGCATCTGCCAATTCAAACGCAAGGTCTGTCGGCGACGGCAGTTTTTTTGAACGGACGCGCGTACAAAGCTCGGTATTTTTAAGCGCCACCTGTATGTCGCGGCAAAGAACGCCCTGCTTTCGCATGCGCGATGAAACCTTGTCGCATATATAATAGATACAGGTTTTAGCCTCGCTTTCGGTTTTAATGTCGCGCTTAAAAGTCATTCCGTTGCCTATTGACTTTTGCTCGTCTTTGTAATAATAGGGCTTAACCTGAGAAAACTCTCTGCCGTTTGCGTATTCGTGCAGCTCTTCGCCGCCTTTTCCCAAAAATGTCTTTAAAACATCTGCGTCGGCGTTCGCAATTTCGCCGATTGTTTTTATGCCGAGACTTTTAAGGCGCTCTTCGCTTTTTTTGCCCACGCCCAAAAGCGCGCCCGCAGGGAGCGGAAAAAGAAGCTCTTTAAAATTATTTCGGTCAATAACCGTTGTGGCGTCGGGCTTTTTGTAGTCGCTGCCCATTTTGGCAAAAATTTTGTTATAAGAAACCCCTGCCGAGATTGTTATGCCGACCTCGCTTTTTATAACGCGCCGCAATTCATCGGCAATCGTTTTGCCGTCGCCGAAAAGATGCGTCGTACCCGAAACGTCAAGCCAGCATTCGTCAATTCCGAACGGCTCGACAAGGTCTGTGTATCTGCAATAAATATCAAAAACGCGCTTTGAATATTCACTGTACTTTCCGTAAGTCGGCATAACCGTAACAAGCTTTGGGCACTTTGCCTTTGCCTTCCATATCGGCTCACCCGTCACAACGCCGAAACGCTTCGCTTTTTCGTTTTTTGCAAGCACTATTCCGTGGCGGCGCTCGGGGTCGCCGCATACGGCAAAAGCATATTCGTTAAGTTTTGGGTCAAGCGCCGCCTCGACCGATGCAAAAAAGCTGTTGCAGTCACAGTGAAGTATGACTCTGTCCATTTTTTACGCCTCCGCAAACAGAACATTTGTTCTTGTGCACTCATTATAGCAGAACATTTGTTCTTTGTAAAGAGGGTATTTTTAACAAATTTGTTTTTATAAAATCAGTCCTATTGTCAAAAGCTCCTTCAGGCGCTCATAAATATCGTCAAGCTGTGTAAGCGGCAATGGATTTTCGCCTTTGCCGATTTCTACAGTAAACGCCGGGCGTGAAAATTCTTCGCAAAACCAATCCTTAAAGCCGCCGAACGAAGCTAAGCCCTCGTTTTTTACAAGCGTGTATTCGGACACTGCGGCAAGAATTTTTGCTTCGAGAAGCGATTTTTCGGGTGTAAACTGCCCGTATTCCCAATATATTTCTTCGCCCTGCGAATGAAACGTTATAAGCCTTTTTATGTCAAGTCCCCTGCAAAGCCTTACCATAGCCTTTGTTTCGGGTTCGCTTTCGGGGTATTTGCCGCCGTATCTTGTGGGCGCGGCACCGTCTATGCCCGCGTTTTTTTCCTTTTCTCTTAAAAGCGCCCAGCCCGCGTTGAAATTGTGGTTTATGTCAACGCCCCTTGCGTTTGCGTTCCAGTGAGAAAAATCGCCGCCGCACGCGTTTTTGCACAGCTTATAAAAAGCTCCGCAAGCCTCCTCGCCTTTAAGCGAAATTTCTATTCCGTCGGGGTTAATTTCGGGAACGACTATGAGCGTGTATTTTTTATAAAGCTCCCTTGCTTCATAGCCGCACACGCGGCCGTTATTTCGGTGCTCATATAAAAGCGTTTCAAGAAACTTAAAAAGCAATAGCGATGTCAGCCACTCTGTGCCGTGTGTTCCGCCGGCATAAAGAATTTTCTCGTCTCCCTCGCCGAAAAGCATCGCGCCTATGCTTTTTCCCAAAAGGCTTTTTCCGCATTCGCAAAACCTTAAAGCCGGGTATTCTTTTTTCAGCTCTTCCGTTATTCTTATGTATTCCGCCCTAAAAAGCGGGGTGTTGCCTGATATTTTTCTCATAATACCTCCGTCTTTCAAAGAAATATGTAAATATAAGACGACAGAAAATTTCTTAAATTTTCTTTATATCATATGATAATTTGCGGCAAAATATTTACAATCGGAGCGTTTTGTGGTTTAATATAAAAAGTCGCTTTACGGAGGGTAAATTTATGATTTATATTATGCTCGCAGCATTCATTTTTTCTGTTGCCGCTGCGGCTTTCATTTATAAAAAAGCAAAAGCCAAAACAAACGTACCCAAAGTTCTGCTGCTTCTTTCAAGCGCGCTTATTTTGGCGCTCGGAGCGGAGCTTACCGTGTTCAACGTCAATTTTTACAATACGCGAAACTATAAAGAAATTTCGCTTGACCGCTATCTTTCGGGCACCGAGAACGACGAAGGCGTTTATGAGCTTAATTCGTCAAACTGCTTTCTTGTTTTTAACGAGCTGAACGAAGATATTAAAAACTTAAGATTTGACCTTGTTTATGACACATCTTCAAGCATAAACGTAGAAATAAGACTTACCGACGACGGCAACAAATACCTTTTCTCGGCACCGCAAAGAAGCATAAACCCCGGCGTAAAAAAAAGCCAGTGCATAAACCTTCACACAAAAGGCGTTTCAAGCACAATTTCGGTTAAGTTTTTGCTCGGCGAGAATCAAACCATTCGTCTTAACGGCATAAAAGCCAATGTCAAAAGGGATTTTGATTTTTCGTTTTTGCGTATTCTGCTTGTGTTTGCCGCGCTGATTTTCCTTTATGCCTTCAAACCCTCGTCGCCGCTTTATAAAATGAAGCTGGGCGACAACGCCGACATTGCAAAAACACTCTGCTCCTCCGCAATAATTCTTGAAAGCGCGCTGTTTATAATTCTTGCAAGCATCAACCCCGCGTTTATGGGGCTTGCAACAAAAAATTATAACGAGGACCGCTGGTCTGGAAAAGGCATAACCCTTACCCGTTTAAGATATGAAAACGCCAACCAATACGACCAGTTGGCGCAGGCGATTATAGAAAAAGGCGTTGTTTATATCGACAATGACGATGTTCCGCAGTTTCTTAAAGATATGGACAACCCCTATGACACAACCGCGCGCAGTCAGGAGGGCGCCGTTGCCGGGCAGACCGCCCGGTGGGACGTTGCCTATTACAACGGCCACTATTACGTCTATTTCGGAATAGTTCCGCTTCTTCTTATGTATCTGCCGTTCAGGCTTATTTTCAAAGCGCCGTTCCCAACGGCTTTGGGAATTGCGGTGTTTGCGATACTGTTTTCCGTCGGCTCTTACATTTTACTTTCGTTCATAGCAAAGAAAAAGTTCAAGGGTCAGTCGGTCGGCTCGTTTATTCTTGTATTTTTGCTGTTTATAAACTGCTCGGGAATACTTTTCTTTTCAAAACGGCCCGACTTTTATTCGCTCCCGATAATTACGGCGATGACGTTTTCGGTGTTCGGCATTTTTCTTTGGCTTAAAGCCCTTACAGAAGAGCGTCACAGAAGGCTCAGGTTCTTCTTCGGCGCGCTTTTAATGGCGCTTGTCGCGGGGTGCAGACCGCGGATTACTCTTCTTTCGCTTATTGCACTGCCTATCTTCTGGAGCTTTTTCTTTAAAGAAAAGCACATCTTGAAAAAAGACGGTATTCTTGACCTTTTATCGCTTGCCGTGCCTTATATTACGGTTGCCGCGGGGCTTATGTATTACAATGCAATCCGTTTTTCGTCGCCGTTTGATTTCGGCGCAAACTACAACCTTACAACAAACGATATGACGGTGCGCGGCTTTGACTTCGGCAGGATAGGGCTGGGGCTTTTCACATATCTGTTCCAGCTGCCGGCGTTCTCGGCTATCTTTCCGTTTATAAAGCCTGCCGCGATAAACACAAACTATGTCGGCAAAACGATATACGAAAACTGCTTCGGCGGTATTTTCGCAACGTCGCCCGTTTTGTGGGCGCTGTTCCTTTTGCCGTTTGTAAAAGACAAGCTGAAAGAAAAAAAGCTTTTCATCTTTACAATTGTGCCGATAATTATCGGCGTTACGGTTGTTATTGTAGATACGCAGGGCGCAGGGCTTCTTGAGCGCTATTTCGGCGACTTTTCGTTTATGTTCCTTTTCTCGGCGGCGCTTGTGATTTTTGCGCTTTACGAGAAATACTCCGAGAAGAAAGAGCATAACGCGCAAAACGCGCTTTTGTTTGCCGCTTCGCTTTTCAGCGCATTTTATCAGTTCTGCCTTATATTCTCGGTATCGGATATAACCATCAACACGCAAAATCCCGAGCTGTTCACTTACGTTTCGCAAATGATTCAGTTTTGGCTTTAATAAAATTTTATTTTTGGGGTAATAACAATGTGGATTTCAAAGAAAAACAAAATTGTAAGAATTTTTTCGCTTATGCTCGCCGCGGTGCTTCTTTTAGGCTCGCTCTCGTCGTGTAAAGGAAGCGACGACGGCGAAAGCACAACCGCGCCTTCGATAGACGCCGCGGCAACAGTGACCGAAGAAAAAGCCGTGTTAAACCCGCTCACGGGCGAAAAAGGCTATGACAAAGCGCTTTTAAACAACCGTCCCGTTGTGATTTCGGTTGAAAACCATCCCGACGCAAGACCGCAGTGGGGTCTTTGCTCTTCGGA
Source organism: Ruminococcaceae bacterium UBA6364 (assembly GCA_002440045.1). Lineage (GTDB taxonomy): Bacteria > Bacillota > Clostridia > Oscillospirales > Acutalibacteraceae > DTU089. The sequence goes on from DJRI01000054.1 coordinate 11,475, forward strand.
TATGGTTATGGAAATGGTCGCAGAGGGCGGCATAACAAGAATGCTTCTTATGTATGCCGACAAATCGCGCATCCCCGAAAAGGTCGGCCCCGTAAGAAGCGCGCGCCACTATTTTGTGGAGCTTGTAAGCGGCTTTGACGGAATATTCATTCACTGGGGCGCAAGCACATATGCCTATAAAGAATTTAACAAAGGCTATTGCGACCACCTTGACGGCAAATCAATAAGCTCCTGCTTCTACAGGGACAAATCAAGATACGTTGATATGGAACACACGGGCTACACAAAAGGCTCTGCCATAATTGAGACGATTGCCGATAAAAATATAAGAACAACTCTTAAAGACGGTTATGCTTCGCCTTTTAAATTCAACGACTCGGCTTCAGCTCTTTCGGAAAACGCCTGCACGACCTGCTCAATTTCGTATTCGGGAAGCTATACATACACCTTTAAATACGACAGCTCCGACAAGCTTTATTACAGCTCGCTTAACGACGTTCCGTTTGTTGACAGCGACGGCAAGCAGCAGAATTTTACAAACCTTATTATCATCTATACCGACATAACCGACCTTAACGACGCAAAAAGCCGCGTAACCTTTGACCTTGACGAGGGTAACGGCATCTACGTTTCAAACGGCACATATAAAAACATAACCTGGAAAAAGGGCAATGCAACGGATATGCTCAAATTCTTTAACGAGGACGGAAGCGAGCTTTCGCTCAACCCCGGCAGAAGCTATATCGGCATAGTCGGTACAGGCCGCGAGAAATTAACGGAAATCGCGTAAATCACGCGTCAACTAAAATCAAAAACAAAGCTATAATTCATAACGCATTTTTTGCAAATATGAATTATAGCTTTTATTTTTATGCCTTCTTAAATAATTACTTAGTAACTATAAAAGCGTCAAACCCCGCTTTTTTTAGCTTTTCAAGATAGTTTTCGGCATTCTTTCTGACTTTAAACGCGCCTACCTGAACGGTGTAAAGAGTACCCGTCGTTTCGGGCTTTTTTGACGGCTCATTTGCATTTACGCCGTAATAGTCGCAAATGCCTTTTGCTATTGCTTCGCCTATCTTTGCGGTGTTTTTTATTATAAAGTCCGAGCCTTCTTTTGTGTCGTGGAACTCGCACTCGCAATAAAGAGTCATACCCTTTGCCGCTCTTATTTCATAAAACTCGGGCATGGCGACAAGTTTTTCTGCCGAAGAGCCGGGGGTAATCGGCGCAAGGCGCGAAAGTATTGCCTGACCCGCCTTTTTGTTTTCGCCTTTTATATCCCACAAAAGCACCTGTGTGCCGCCTGTTACATTGTGCTTTCCCGTGGCGTTTGTGTGAATTGCAAGGTGAATGTCGGCATTAAACGCGTTGCTTTCTTTTACGCGCTCATACATTCCGTCTTTATAGGTGCATTTCACGTCAAAGCCCTTTGCTTTTAAAAAGTCATAGCACGCTTTTGCGATTTTTTTGCACTGCTCCATTTCGTTTGTGCCGCCCGTGGCATAGGTGTTTGCGTTCTGGTCGCTCGGCGAAATATATATTTTAGGCATTGTCCTCTTCCTCCTTTTTAAGGCGCACGTCGCAATCGGTGCAATAGGTCAGCGCCCTGTCGCTGTCGCTTATGCCGTCGGTTGTCGGGTCGATAATTACGCCGAGAACGGCAAGCAGATTTATTGCCATTCCCGCGATTTCAACTATCTCGCTTTCTGCGTGTGACGGCACAATATCAAAAATTGCCAGAATATGATAAACAAACGATATTATAAGCGCCGACGCACTCACAAGAAACGCTTTGTTTTTAAGTCTTGCTTTTAAGTTTATCTTCATAAAGTTTCCCCTTTCTAAGCCTGAAAATGCTTACTTTATTATATGGGCTCAAATTAAATGAAGTGTTATTCAATCTCTTTGAGTCTTTCGTCCATAGAGCGTATCTGCTCGTTGATGACGGGTATTTTTTCTGCAAAGCTGTTGTGCTTTCGCACCTCGCGCGTAAGCTCTTCAAGCTTTGTGTCCGTTACCGCCTGCGAAATTTCAAGTCTGTGCGACACATTGTCGCGCGTTGTTTTTGCCGAGACGGCGCAGGTGATTATTACGCCGACAAGAGTTAATACCGACGGAATAACACTGCACATAATTTCTTTCACAAAACCCCTCCTTAATCCTTGTATTTTGCATACATCTTTTTTAAATAGCTCTCGTAATCGCCGTAGCTTTTTATTGCGTTTTCTCTTAAAGAAAACTCTTTTTCGGTCATAATGTTGCTTTTTCCCGTTTCCTTTACAAATTCGCTGTAGGTTCTCGGGTAATCGGCTTTGCTGTCGCCCGAAGAGCTTTTCTTGGAGGACGATTTTTTTGAAGAGCCGCCGGAAGAAGCGGAACTGTAGAGCTTTTTCAAAGCAAGCGCATAATTCCTGTCGGCGTTTGCCTGTTGGCGCTTTGCTTCTTCTCTTTTGAAAGCCATACCCTCTTCGTACTGTTGACGCTCTGTTTCGTCGATATACTGCTCATAGCTGAACTTTCGGTCGTTTTCCCACGCCTTCACTTCGTCAAGGAATTTTTCATATTCAGAGTCCGACATATTTTTAAGCTTTTTATAAAGATAGTCGCCGTCGCTGTAATAGTCTGAAACCGTATCGCGGTATTTTTTATAATCGTCGCCGTCAAGAGAGCGCAAAAGCGATGCCGCGTCATAAAGCGCGTCGCCCTTGTCTTTATATACGCTGTAAGCCCTGTCCCTCAAATCGAGCGCGACAGAATTGAGCTTTGAAAGCTCGTTTGAATAGCTTTGCATACCCGCGGTGGCGGCGTAAGAACTGCCGTAGCCCCCCGAAAGCGCCGAAACCTTTCCGACGGTATCCTCCATCGCCCTTTCGCCGTTTTTAATATATTGCTCGCGGTACTGCCTGTAAAGCGGGTCGGCGTTCAGGCTGTATTTAAAATCGCCGCGGTCTAAAATCGAGTCTAATATTCCGTCAAGCCTTTCTTGGTACTTACTGCTGTAGCCCGACGGCTTTTTTCTTTCCCATTCATTCAACGCGTCGCCCGCCTTTTTCACCTCGTCGCTTTTTGTGTATTGCGGGCGGCTTTTTGAGTATGTGTATTTTGATGAATATGAAGTTGTTTTTGATTTTGTTGCCGTAATTACACCTCCCTTATGTCATTCGGCGTCTGAACTTAAATTATTTATAACAGCGCCGTTTATATATACCCACGTTCCCGCTTTAACATCGGTTTCGCACTTAAAGCCTATTTCGGACTGATACGTCATATAGCCGACGCTGTGCGAAGAATTGCCGCCGATATGCACAGAAAGCGGACTGAAACACAAAGGCGCCACGCCGGAAAGCGTTGCAAGAACGGTGTCGGTATTTTTCGGCACGTCGGAAGACAGCGTAAAGCGCAGATTAAAAAACGCTGTATTAAGCGAAGAAAACACCCTTGCGTTACCTATAACAGAGCTGACGCACGCCTTGTTTTCGAGCCTTGAAAACACGTCCTCGCATTTTATACTGCCTAAAACGTTAAGGTCATATGCCACGGTAAGCTCGCCGTCTTTTTCGGCATAGCACCCAAACGCCGCACCCTTGCCGCCGCGCCTTATGTTAAAGGGAATATCGGCGCTTGATATTCTGCGGATAAACACGTTTTCTTCCGCAGTGAGCATATCTTTTACGGAAAGCTCCACATCGTAAGAATCGCTGACCGAGATTGTAGCCCCGCCGAATATCACGGGTGAATTTTCGGCGTTAAGGCTAACATATGCGCTTTCGCCCGATTTTTTATATCTGAGCGTTACCGTTTCGCTGTTTCTGCCGCCTATACTGCTGAATTTTTTTGTAAATTCGGCGGCAAGATATGTTCCGAGATTTTCTTTTTCGCCCGAAAGAGCGCACCTGTAAAGCTTTGAAAAATCAAGCGACGGCGGCGAATAGTCCTCTATTTGCAGTGTTTTTTCCAATGTGGCTTTAAGTCCCCTGCTGTCTTTTAAAGTCACGGTCACTTTAACGCTTCCCGAGGCCGTTGCGGGAATTACGGCGGGCGCTTCGGTTTTTGTAACGCCGAAAGCATTTATTGATACCGAAGAAAACGACGCGCCGTATTTATACGATTCGTTTTTTAAAGAAACCGACACGCTGCTTTTGTTTTTAACAAAAACGCCCCAGCTTTTTATTGTGTCGCCGCCCTCAAGCGCGGTTTCAAAAGAAAACGACGGTCTGTATTCGGCAGTATCCGGTATTAAAAGCGTAAAGGAGCCGCTTTTTGTGCCGATAAGCTTTGAGCCGCTGTAGGTCTGCACGCTCACCGTGCCTTTGCCGCTTCTTTGGTTTTTTAAAGTGTTCGCCCAGCTTTTCGGTATTGTAAACGACGCGCCCGAAGCCCCCGATGCAATGCTTTTTTCGATTTTTTCACTGCCTAAAGAAACCGTTATTTTATGACTGAAGGAAGATGCCGCCGAAGAAACCGTGACAGAAAGCGCATTGCCGGGGTTAATTTCTTTTGGGGACACTTCAAAAGACGAAGCGCGCGGTATGTCGGTACAATTAAAATCCGCAGAAACACTGCCGCCCGTAAGGGGCGAATCCATTGTAAAACTGCCGCTTATCGAAAGAGTGAGCGTACCGTCGGAATTGTGCGCCACGTCGCCCGACCAAAACCCAAGCGTCACGGTGGCGCCGTTTCTTGTGTCTATTTTAAGGTTTTTTGAAACCTTTACGCTTTTGCCGACCTTTATTTGGGCACTGTTGTCGCCTGTGTTAAGGTTATAAGCGGACTCGCTGTAGCCGTCGTTTCTTTTTACATAAAGCCCCACCGAAATGTTGCTTGTATTGTTTGCAATACTTTGCGAATTTTCGTTTATCTCAAGCCATACGTAGTACTTTTTGCCCGAAGTACCCGTACACGTTCCGTATTTTTTAGTCGCCGTAAGACCACCTCACTTCAAGTCCGTTGTTTGTAACGTCAAAGGCAAAAAAGCCGTCGCTTTCGTTTCCTATTTCAAGGCAGTCAAGCACCTGGGCGCGTGTTATATAAAGGTTACTGCCCGAAATATAGGCTACCTCGCAATCACCCTGAAAAAACGTCAGTCTGTCGTTTGTAAAACGCGCTTTTATAAGGCTGTCGCTTCTGCCTATCTCAATACCGAAAACGCCCTCCGAAAGCTCGCCGCGCCTTATGTATGCGTCCACAGACGAAATAAATGTCGAAACGCTGCCGCCCACGCTTGAAATATCAGAAGAAAGGCGCGAAACCTCAGAAGAAAAGCTTTCGGTAATGTCGCTTGCCGTTTGCGTTATTTTCGACGAAACCGTCTCGCTAAGCTCGTCCACGTCGCTTTTCTTTGCGTACACATTCGACACCTGCGATATAATCGCGTCCGAAAGCACGCCTATTTCAGCCTTGTTTTCGAGCTTGTAGCTTTCAAGCTCCGTTTCAACGCTTTCAATACTTTCGGCATTCGCCTTTATTGACGAGGCGTTTTGCGAAATAAGCGACTGTGCGCTGTCTTTATATTCGCCGAAATCCGATTTCAGCGTATAATTTTGAGAGACGGACTGTTCAATTTTTTTCTCGCTTTTTTCGATTGCAGAGGTGTATTCGCGCTCAATTTCGCCTGCGGTTGAAATGATGTCGCTTTTAAGCGTTTCAAACCTTTCCGCAATCTCTTTTTTAAGCTTTTTTGCCGTAATATCGTTTTTTTGAGCCGTTTTATAAAGGCTCTCTTTTTTTGCCGCGCCCTCAAGCTTTTGCGAAAGCGACGGCGACAGATTTTCACAGTCAAGCGATGAAAGCGCTATTGAAAGCGTTTCGTTAAGCTCTGTAAGATACCCTTTAAGAACGGTGAATTTTTCGTCTACAGCGTACTTTTTTGAGCTTATGTCCGGCAAAAGAAGATTAAGCTCATACATTAAGGTTACTTCCCCTTTCATATACTCTTGCAATGCTTAAAAGTCTTGCGCTCCCCTTGCCCTCAATGCGTATTTTTAAGCAGTCACAGCGCCGCGTAATGCAAGGGACGGTATAAGAGCCTGTTTTTTTGGCTGTAAATTCCGTTTCTTTTTCCCACACGCCCGAATCGTCATAAGAAAAGCTTATTTTGACCGTTGCGTTTTCTTTTACGCTCATACGAAGCTCTATATTTGAATAATACTTGTTCCCGGGAAGCGCCGTTCCCCAAAGCCCCGTTTCAAGAAGCCAGCTTACATTTTCTTCAAGCGAAAACCCGCCGAGCACGTTTGCAAAATTGCCGTATGTGACTTCGCCGTCCGAAAGATAAAGCTTTGTTTCGCCGTCCTTTTTTGCAAGAAAATACAAATTGCAGTTGCATTTTGCAAACTCCTTAACGTCAATACCGTCCTCTTTGTGCCACACGCCGTTTTGCTCGTCAAACGAAAAAAGCGTTCTTTTGTTATTTCTGTCGCTCATACAAACGCTGTATATATCCCCGAGGGCTTCTCCCACGGCGTCTTTATAATATTCGCTCCCGAGAGGCGCGGATATTGAAACGGGCACGCCGCCGTCATACCTGCAAATGCAGGTCGGCGATTTATAATAAAGCGACTCGTTTAAAAGCGCAACCGAGCGTTCGCTTCCTTTTTGAACGCCGCGAAGATACGACGAAGTTACGGTAAACGGCGGATAGCCGCCGTATATTTTGTGAAGGCAGTTTTCTTTAAAAAACAGTGCGTACCCGCGGTAGCTCACAGCGGCGGTAAACTCGCCGTCCGTGCCGACCGTGACGGCATAAGAGTCGGTCGAAAGCCCCTCGAAGCAGTTGAAATTTTCGGGGTCGCCGAGCTTTGAAGCGTATATTTCATTATTTTTTGAAGAACAGCCCCAAAGCCTGTTGCCGTTTTCGCAGACAAAATCCATATCGGGCAGCTTTCGCGTTACGGTTACGCCGCCTTTTTGCGTGAACGCCGCGGGGATTATGCCGATAATAACCAGGCTGTCCGAAGTCTTGCTTTGAACAACAAAAGTGCCGTTAAGAGAAGCTTCTTTTATGCCGCTTAAAGCTATGCCGTCGCCCTTTTTAAACTGCGCGCCGATATTAGGCGAAGATATTTTCACATATGTCTCCGAAATTTCGCTCCATATTTCTTCGTCCGAAGAATATACGTTAAGCGTGTATACTTCACCGGAGGTGTCAAGCCACAGCGTTCCGTTTTCGGGGGATTCGGGCGGGGTCGCGGAGGAAATTATGTTTTCCTCTTCTTCGCCGCCGCGCCGACACATTGAAAAGCTGACAGAAACGCCGTCGCCCGCAAGAAACTCCGCTTCAAGACTTCCGCAGTCTTTGACGTCAAGGGTGTTTACATACACTTTATCGGGGAACACAAGAAGCTTTGAACCCATAGAAACAAAGCTTCTTTTTGTTTCACTGTCTAAAAAAGTAAGCCCCGTTACCGCTTCGTCGCCGTAATAAAGCCTGCCGTTTTTTATAAAGCAAAGCCTGTCTTTTCCGAAAAGCCCACAAAGCCCGTCGCCGCCTATATTGAAAATCCCTCTTTTATTTCTTGACGAAACTGCGGGAAAGCTTTGAGAGCTGATATTTTCCTCGTCAAAAAACGTGTTTTCGGCCGCTTTAAGCCGTTTGTCAAGACCGCAAAAATCGGTGATTATTTCTTCGCTTCTTTGCGGCGGTTTAATTTCAGGCTTATACATAAAATCCGCCTGCCTTTATTTCGCACGCACCCTGGACGCGTTTTTCGCGGCTTATAAAGCACGAAAGCTCATAATAAAGCCTGTTAAAAACAGAAGAAGAGCAGTTGTATCTTGCCGTTTCGCCGTTTAAAAGGTCGCTTTGCATAATAAGATACGCCGTATAAATTTCGGCATATTCCTCGGGCGCCAAAAGCTTTGTTGATTTTGGGGTGCTTTCGGTGTAGCCCGAAAAGCTCACTTTAGTGCGCGGCTTTAAAAGCTCGCAAAAAATTTTCATATCGAGCTGTGAAAGCCAGTTTATTTTAAGCGCCTCGCCTATGCTGTTTTTTCTTTCCTCGTCAAAAAGCGACAAAGCCTTTGAAACCGTCATTTTTCACCACCTCAGACAGAAATGTTTTCATCAATATATCTTGCCGAAACCGCCGCCATTTCGGCGCTGTTTTCAATTACCTCGGCAAAGCGCTCGGGTACTTCGACGTTTTTTCCGGTCTGCACCAAAATACGCTCGCCGTTTACGGCGATAAATCTTTCGGTGTCGTTTCTCGATTCTTTCGGAATAAATACGCTGACGCATTTTTCGTTAGGTTTAACGTTCATTTTATTCTTCCTTTCTTTCGTCCCGCCGCGCAAGACGCGCAAAGAGCGCGGCGGACCTTTAATTAATTTATGTTATTTCAGTTTGCTTCTGCGTTATTGCTGAAAGCCGAGCCGCTTTCAATACGCACCATATATTCTTCAACAAGGCGCTTTGCGGTTTTAAGAGCCTTCCAGCCGACAGAGGAGCGCTGATTAAGCGGGTCGTTTCCGTAACCCTTCTGTTTTACGATGTGCTCGATGCCGCCGCCCGTGACAGACGTAACGCCGTAAGCGTCCGCGCCGATTATCATTGTTGCGAAAACGGCGCAGTTGTTTTTGCCGCCCTCGCCGGGGTAAATAACGGCGCCCTCTGCAGCGTCCGAAGTCGGGATAGTGTCGTCCGAAGAAGAAACCGTAATTGAGCTTTTTGCAACGCCTACGCCCGCTGCGGCGCTCGCTATTGTATAAGACTTGCCGCCGAGAGAGATTTTTCTGCCTGCAAGCGCGGTTGCCTCTTTAGAAGTGAGCTTTTCGCTTATTTCAACCGTTCTTGAAGCCGCCGTAAGCGCGGTTGCGACAGAAAATGTGCCGTGGTTTGCAGTAAAAGGCGCGCCCTTAAAAATCTTTGCCTCGGTGCTTTCAACAAAGCGAACGCCGCCGAGACAGCCGATTTCACCCGTAAGCATATTTTCGGGCGAAGCGTACTTCTGAACGTCCATCCACTGATTGCCCGCCTCCTGCATAAGGTCATAGGCAACGTAAGGATGAATAATTCCGACGTAGTAGCCGTCAATCTTGGGCGCGTTCATGGCTTTAAGCTCTGCCGCCGCCTTGAAAACATCTTTAACGCGAAGCTTTGAAGTTGAGTCGATAAGATGTCTTGACGTAATTTCCGTTTCGCCCGAAGAAGAAACGCTCGGGCAGTAAATTACGTTTGTGCCGCCGACTATCTCGTTTCTTACAACGGTGTCCATAGTAAGACCCGCCTGTGCCGAAAGCTGTTTTGTAGCCTCGACTATGGTGTTATCGACCGCAGTAAGCTCAAGCACATCCGTCTGCTCAACATAGTCGCCGTACTGCTCTACGCTTGCACTGACGCTTGAAACGTTAAGCTTGTTGCCCGACGGCGTTACGCCCTCGGTAAGCGGTGTGAGCGCCTTAGGGAGCGCCGAAAACTTTCTGAATTCAATGATTTTGCCGCCGTTCTGCGGAATATCGCGCTTCTGCCCGAACTGGTCGTGAACAAGATAAGGCGAAGCAAGCGTAATAAGCGTTTTGTCATAAAACGTTTTCATCTCGGGCGAAAGCGCGCCGTCGGTTGTTTTGTTGAGTGCGTCGCCTGCCGCGAAAAGCTGAATGTTAAGTTTGAATTTTTTCATAAATTTCCTTTCTTAAAGGGGTCAGAACTGAACCTTTGCCCCCTTTTCAACCTGTTTTAAAATATTGATTATGTCGTTTTTTGTAAGAGCGTTAACGTCGAGAGCCGTAACCGCCGCGCCGGATTGCAAAAGTCCGTTTTCAAGCGGCCGCGCCGCTCTTTCCTCTCGTCCTTTTGCAAGCTGCTCTTTCAAAGCGTGCGCCGTGTATTCCATGGCGCCGCTTATAAGCTCGTCCTTGTGCACCGTTTCAAAGGCGTCTTTAACGCTTATTCCGTTTTTAACAAGCTTAAAAAACAGCTCGCTTTCGCGAAGCTCCTTGCGAATATCAAAATCCGGATAAAGCTCTTTAAGCCCCTCGCCCTGAAGCACAAGACTGCGCATTTCATCGCTCTCGGCGTTTTCAGAGCCGTCGTTTTCGTTAACGCCGTTTTCTTTGCCGAGCGCGTTTTCAAGCCCCGAAAAATCGCCGCTTTCAAGCCCGAATTTTTCATAAAGCCCGTTAATAACGGGCGAAGCCCCCTCATAAAACGCCTCAAGCTCTTTTGTTTTTTTAAATCTTTTGTCGATTATGCTTTGAACCTTTTCGGAAAACTCTTTTTTATATTTTCCGTTAATAAGCCCTTCAAAGCCTTCTTCGCCCGTGTTTTCGCCGGCGGCGCGATTTTCGCTTTCAGAAGAATTGTTTGAAGCTTCCGAAGAATTGTTTGAAGCTTCCGCACCGTTTCCAATGCCCTCGCCAAACCTCTGAATATCAAGCGTAAGTCTTTTCTTTTTCATTAAAAATCCTTTCTTTTATCGCGATAAATTTCATCGTCTTTCCGAAGTGCCTTTTATATTTTAAATGCCGCGCTGTACATCACGGCACTATTCAACCGTTATTTCACCCGGGTATTCTTCCGAAAATGCGGATATAATCGACACTAATGCGTCTTTTATCCCCAAAAACCGTTCAAGAGAAAAATCGAACGGCTCGACTTCAAAATAAATATATCCGTCCTCACGAATGCTTCTTATAAGCTTCACTTTGCCGTCCGCTTCTTCGTCAAGAAGCAGATTGCACGAATACGAAAGAAGCTTTTCGGCTGTTTTTTCGGCATCGCCGCGCTCTTTAGACGCTCTCGCCGCCAAAATAAACCTGTCGTAATATGTTTTAAACCCCACTTCAAGCAAGCGCGCTCACCCCGCCCGATATGCGGCTTATGATTTCGTCTTTGCCCTCAAAATCCATCATACTAAGCGCCGCAAGAGCCTGCGTTTTAAGCTCGGGATTGAACATTCCCGCATTGTAAAGCTGCAAGGCAAGCTCATTCTGACTGATTTTTGAAAACGGGCTTGATTTTTCGCTTGACACCTTAATATCAAAAATCGGCACGCGGCTCGCTATTTCAACGCCGAAAAGCCCGCTTTGCTTTTTTGGCGTTATACTCGCGTTGTCATAAGAAATAAATTCCTCGCTGCCGTTCGGGGCAATCACCCTGAAAAAGCGCGGTTCTTCATAAAACTGCCTTATAAGCTCTATCGCAAGCATATTAAGCTCCGAAAACGCCCGATAGCCGCCCTTTACCATATCGCGCGTGAGCTTGCTGCCCGCCTCCTGCAGTGCCGCGATTGCAGACGCCGCCGTAACGCCGCTTGAAACGCCGCCCTGTGAAAAATCGCGGTTTCCGCTTGTCTCTTTTAACTCGTCTATTTTATTGTTGAGTATTCCGAGGCAGATTTCGGGCATTGACGAAAGCCTTATTTCTCTTATGCTGTCCTCGCCGAGATTTGAGCCGTTAACGTGAACAAAGCTGTTATTCCAGTCCGAAAACTCCTCTTCGTTTACCGCGCCCGCCGAATTTATGAAAAATCGCGGCACGGCGCAAAGCGAAGCCGAGCGGACAATGGAATTGCCGAGAATGTCTATCTGCTTTTGGGCGTCCTTCATAATATCTATGTACCCAAAGCCGCACGGCGTGCCCTCTTCAACAAAAAGGGTGTCAAACACAAACGGGTATTCGCCGTGGCTGTAAAAACCGCTGTCTTTATAAATCGGGTCGTTTTCGGAAGCATAAAGCACCTCGCCGTTACAGAATTTGCAGTAATGAAGCAGTGTTCTGCCGTTTTTTAACACCTTATAGTACCAATCCACAACCGCGCTTTTATCCGAAGTATCAACGCTGTCGTCATAAATAAAATGCGAAACCTCTATTCCCGACTGCCCCGTTTTGCCCCTCAAAGACGGGTATTTTAAAGAAAGACTTTCGTTGTCTTCAAGCTTTATGTGAAACACGTTTTTGCTGTCCTGAATATTTTTTATTCCCGGCTCCCAAAACAGTTCGAGAATATTTACTTCCGAAAGCTCTATATCACCGAGTCCGTTGTTTTTTTGCGGATTCCAAAATATTCCGTAAACGGCCGTGCCCGCTTTAAGCTTATACCACCACGCGTCGCTGTAAAGCTTTTCAAACCTGTTGCGTTCAAATATCACAGGCAAAATCTGCGATAAGACCGATGCGGCTCGCCTGTCGCTTTCTTCGCGCGGCAAACAGCTCACCGCAGGGTAATTATCCATAGCGTCGGCGTGCTTGTTCGCTATCGAGTTAAAAAGCCACGCCGAAGCTGTTTGCGAACCGTCGTTTTTGCCGCGAAGCTGTTCCCAATGGCGAAGCTTAAACCACTGCTCGTTGTCGATAATTCTTCTTTCAAGATTGCGCTTTCCCTCCCTGTATTTTTCAAGAAGGCGCACAGCCCTTGCAATTTCTTCGTCGCCTATCGCGGCGTTTCCTTCTTTTTTATTTTCTTTCAATTTGCCGTTTTCTTTCAAATTAACACCTCACTAAAATGAATATTGTCTGTATCTTTTTTGCGTTCCAAGCTCCAGCGGGTCGTCGCCTGCATCTTTTAAGCTTTGCGAAAGCACGGGCTTAATAGGCCTTGCCATACACATATATCTCACTTCGTCCGCTATGTGGTCCTCGCCGTCGGTGTCAAGGTCCTCTGGGTTTGTGTTGCTGAATCTAAGCTCCGGGAACGTTCTTATAAAGCCCTTGCAGATATTAAACACATAAAGCATCGGAAAGCCCTGTTCGTCAAACGAAAGACGGTAATGCACCTGCATCCACCCGGGGATTCGCTTGTTGTCGCCCTTGCTGAAATACACGCCGTGGCGCGCCGCCGACTCTATTATCGCTTCGCCTCTTGACGCGTCCCAAATAGACGGGTCGGCAACGCCGATTATATTTTTCCCGCGAAGCCACCTGTGCTCGCGCTCGGTCCTCGCAATCTCCGAAAATATCTTGTCGGGCGGCCATTTTACGCCCTCGTTCGGCGTTTTTGTGCAGCCGTAAAGCTCAAGTATTCTGTAAAGCCTGCCGTCATAATCGACCGCCCACCACGCGCACGAAAACGGCTTTGCATAGCCGAAGTCGAAAGAGCGGTATATGTTCCAGTCCGCAGGAATTTCAAACGGCTCTATAACGTGCGTGTTTTTGCCGTCGCGGTAGTGCTCTTTAATATCTCTGAACTCTTCAAAAAACTGACCGTCGAAAATATCCCAATTGCCGAACCTGTGCGCCTGACGAAGCTTTTCGGGAAGCGCGTCGAGCACCTTTACATATTCGGGATTGTTTTTCATAAGAATGCTGTTGTCGTCAACCGTTGCGGGAATATATTCGTAATCGTCGGGGTCCTCGCCCGATTCATAGCGGCCTTTCACAAATATGCGCTTGAACCAGTTGTGACCCACGCCGCCCGGGTTTCCCGTAAAATACATTCGCGGCTTAAAATCGGTTCGCGTTGTTCTGTTGCACGTCATCAAAAACTGAATCTGCATCCATGTAAAGTGCGTGCATTCCTCAACGCCTATAACGTCGTATTCCTGCCCCTGATACTGATAAATGTCGTTTTCGCTGTCGCAATAGCCGAGCCTTATTCTTGAACCGTTCGGAAAAATAAACGCGCGCTCGTCCTTTTTGTATTTGGCGATTCCGTTTAACTGTGAAAGCATAGGCAAAAGATGATTTTCGCGAAGCTCGGGCAACGTTTTTCTTAAAAGCAAAAGCTTTAACCCGGGGTAAGAAAATGCCATTAATATAAACTTTGTTCTTAAAGCCCAGCTTTTTCCGCCGCCGCGCGCACCGCCGTAACCGACAAACCGCTTGCGGCTTTCAAAAAACAGCTTTTGCTTCGGGTTTGGGCGCGACAGCTCAAGCTCTTTCATTTGCCCCATTCCTCCGCTTCTTTTTCAATGCGTATAACAACTGCGTCGTCACACGGCTTTTCGTCCTCGTATTCGCAAAGCATTTCAAAAAGCTCTTTAAGCGCGCCTACGCTGTCCTTTAAAAACTTTGCGTCAACCTCGGGCGCGCCCTTGTCCTTAAAATTTCTGCGTGCTGTTTTTGCAATGTCGTCTACAAGCGCGCTCATATTTTTAGCCGCCGACGACACTTTTTTATAGCGCTCGCCGCCGTCACCCGTCATATGCGGACGTTCCTTTCATAAAGAACAGCCACCGCCCTGTGATGCGGACAGTTTCTGCCGCCGAAGCACGAGCAAACCGTTTCTTCATAGCGCGTTTTTTCGGCGTTTGAACAAAATCTGTGCACGCACTCGGTATTTTTGAGCACGCCCTCGCACCTTATAAAATACTCGCCCTCCTTAATATAAAAAGGACATTCAATCTTCCCCTCAATAAGCTTTGACATTAATTTTTTACCTCCGATTTTCAGAAAATTTTTGCGGCTTTTTGCAAAGTCCCATTTTCGGTATTGACACATAACAAAAAATGTTATATATTTATCCCGTAATTTGTACGGCGTTCCGTACTCACACCTGCATTATAGTACGGCGTTCAGTACTTTTCAACCCATTTCAGAACATTTGTTCGCAAAAATCAAACTTTGTGAAACCTGCACAAACACACGGGGGTCTTAATTGTGACTGTTTATGAAAAAATTGACGCACTCTGCCGCGAAAAGGGCATAAAGCCCGCCCAGCTTGCAAAAGAAGCGGGCGTGCCCAAAAGCACGCTCAACGAAATAAAGCAGGGCAGAACAAAAGCGCCCTCCACTCAGACGCTTTCTAAAATTGCGGCTTATTTCGGCGTTTCGCTCGGATATTTCGACTCAAACGATGAGGTTGAAAACGTGCGCGACGAGCTTTTTGAAAAAAGAAAACTTCTTTTTGATATGTCAAAAAGAGCAACGCCCGAACAGCTTGACACATTTCTTGTTATGTTCAAGGCGCTTATAGACGACAAAAACGAGTGAAATTTTAAAGAGGGGGAAAAATATGAATTCCATTTTTGTAAGAGCCGTAAAAATGCCGATAACTTTAAGGGCATTTACACTGCCCGACGCGGACGGGAATTTTAACATTTATATCAACGAGGCGCTTTCTGACGAAGCAAAGAAAAAAAGCCTTGAGCACGAAAAACGTCACATAAAAAGAAACGATTTTTCGTACTCAGGCTCTGCGGGATTTGTCGAAGCGATTATTGAAAGCGATAAATAGAATCGAAACAAAACAGCTCTATACCAAAATAAGAAGCGGCTGTAAAAAACGCTTTTTACAGTCGCACGCAATTTTATTCGGAAAAGAGGCTTGGAAAAAAGTTCAGAATGAATTAATCGAATGCTGAACGCCGTTTTCGGCGTTCAGCACTTGCCCGACGGCGTACA
>DJRI01000054.1:26788-32236 GCA_002440045.1 Ruminococcaceae bacterium UBA6364
AATTCATAGCAAAAAGCAATCAATTACCCTTTACTCTGCTTTTTGCGGTCTGGACTTTTTTTACAGCCTCTTTTATTATTTAGATTTCATCTTTTTGAGGTCACGGTAGTTTATAAGCTTAATTCCGCACGCAGCTATGTGGTCGAGCGTTTGCGGGTCCGAAAACAGTCTGTGCTCCCATGAGCGGCGCTGCCAGCTGCCGGTTATCGCCCTTAATTCGTCTGTATCAAGCGCGGGGTGAATATAAGTTTCGGTAATGCCGTTCGGGAAGCGCCTGTACATTTCATAAATATACTCTTTAAAGTTTTCATAGCTCTCTTTTTGCGGGCCGTTCCAATCGCCGGGTATAAGGTAGTCGGGCATTGCAACGCCCAAAGCTTCTGCCGCCGAAGTAATCTTTTTGAAAAGCCCCTTTATAAGCTCTTTGTCAACCTTTATGCCGAGCATATCGTTTGAGAACATTTCCTCGGTGAATACCGACGGAAAACGGAACGGCAGGTTGTACTCTGCGGCAAGCTTTATCGTAAGCTCCAAAAGCTCAAACTTGCCCGCTTCTATGCCGTAAAGCGTGCCCATGTGGTTGTCAATATGCGACGGCTCGCCGCAGAACGCTTTAAAACGCTCTATCTGCGCGCGTATCTCGGCTTCAACCTCAGAAAGCTTGCAGCCCAACTCAAAATCTGTCGGCTCGTGATACATAAAACCCTCTTCATCGCGCAATGAATCCGTATTATTTCTTGCAACGGGGCTCCATCTGTATGTGCCGTATTCGCTCGTAAAGGTAAGGTGCACACCGACGGCGTATTCGGGGTGGTTTTTTGCCCAGACGGCGGCTTCTTTTCCCCACGCGCAAGGCGTCATAACGGTTGACGATGTAATGCCGCCCTTCTTGAACAAATCATATATTGCAAGGTTTTGCGACCTGCACATACCGAAATCGTCCGCATTGATAATTAAATACTTATCCATCTGTTTGCCTCCCTGATTTATTTTCTTTTCTTCTTTTTAGCGTTCTTTTCGGCGTCCTCAAAAAGGTCTGCAAGAGAATTGAAATCTTTCTTTTCCCCGTCGGTGTTTTCGCCGTTCTGCTTTTCGCTTTCGTCAAGCGCGGCAAGCTCTGCTTTAAGCTTTTTCTTTTTAAGCGCAAACACCGCGATTATTGTTGAAAGAACAAGCACCCATGCCACAATAATTACAATAACTATAATCATTATTTTTGTGCCTTTTTCTTCTTCGGTTTTAACTTCTTCTGTAGTTTCAACCGTTGCGGACGGCTCTAAAAACTGCCCTGTATTGCCCCTTAATTTGTGTTCGTAATATAAAAGCTCGGCTTTGTCAATAACCTCGTCGTCAACTATTCCGTCAACAACAAGTCCGCGTTCCTGCTGAAGCCGCCTTACGCAGGCCAATGTGTCCTCATCAAGAACACCCGTTATGCCGTCGGCCCTTAAACCGTAGTTTGTATAAATAAAAATCCACTGAAGCCATCTTACGCCGTCGCCCTCGCTGCCCGCTTCAAGCGTTCCCGAAGGCTTTGCGTACGGCACGTTTTCTTCGCCCTCTTCGACCCTCAGCCCGTGAGTTGTGGACTCAAGCGTTGTGTTTTCAAAAAGCGTTGAAAGCGTTTCTTTTGTAACAAGCGGTTTTATTGTTTCAATGTTATATGTCGGCGCTTCGGTCGTGGTGCGTTTCGGAATACTTACTTTATCGCCGATGCCGCCTATCATATCGCCAAGCCCGCCCATTATGTCGCTGTTTTTAACAACTTCGCTTAAAATATCGTCAAACATTCCGCCGCCGTTCACCTTTGAAACGATGTTTCCGAGGGCATATGTATCATTGTTTGCCGTTACCTTCTGCTCTTTTTTCGCACCCGAAAAGCACATTGTAAGAACGAATGCGCCCGAGAGCAAAAACGCGGCAAATACGGTTATTTTCTTTTTCATTGTAGGCTCCTTAAATTTATGTGTTGCCCTGCAACCGAATTGATTATAGCAAACTTCTTTATTGATTGCAACCGATATAAAATATTTTATTTATTCAAAATCCTTCGCACCGAAAGGGTGCGAGGATATAAATTCAAAAATCCTCCGCACCGAAAGGAGCGAAGGACAAAAAGTTTTATTTTTTATTTAAGAATAATTTCGGGATTTTCAAAAATCTCTTCAAGCTTTGCTATAAACGGCTTTACTTCGCCGAAATCGAGCGCGCGGTGGTCAAAGCACACGCATATGGGAAGCACGGTTGAAATTTTAATTTCGTCTTTTCCGTTTTCGTCGGTAACGACAATGGGCTTTTTCTGAAGCGCGCCGATACCTATAGCGCATATCTGCGGCGGAATTATCATCAAAAGACCGAGTTCGCCCGAAATACCCCTTGAAATAGAGCCGATGTTTGAAACGGTTATTGTGCCCTGCTTTAAATCGCGGTATGTGATTCTTTCGCTTTCGGGAATTTTGTCATACTCTTTTTTCTCTTTGCCTTTAAGGGTTACGACCCTGTGGCGCGGATTTGTTTTTGAGCCGTATATTCTCTGAAAAGCCTTAATCGGGTGACCGTGCGTAAGATTATGCACCGTGTCGTGAATAGAAACCGAATAAAGCGCCTCGGCAAGATTTGTCTTTTGAAGCTTTTTATTGATTTCGTCCGTATACCTGCTTATGTTTTCAAGAGAGCGGTTGCCCATATCTTTCATTGTAATGGTCATCATATTGCCGTCGGGCAAGGTCCACGGAACGGAAATATCAACATTGTCAAACTCCGTAATTTTTCCTCTTACGAGCTTTCTTTCAAAATGAATATGCGCGTTTATCTGCGGCGCCGCTTTTATTGCCTCGGCAATCGCCTTTAAAACGACCATATTGAGCGTGATGTGATATTTGCCGCCGAGTTTTTCTTTAAACTCCTCAAAGCACTCAAGAAAATGTGTAACGTCAGGCTCATAAAGATAGCTGACATGCGGAATGTTCTGCCAGCTTTCGCTTGTCATATTTGCGACGATTTTTCTTTGAATTCCGAATCTCGTGACGTCTCGTATAGCCATAAAAACTCCCCTTGTCTGTATTATTATGTTATAAATATGCATTTCTTAAGATTTCTTAATAAACATTATATCAAACCGCCGCCTTATTGTCAATTCACTTTTTCTCATTTTATATACTTTTATTCAAAGCCGAAAAATCGTTTATAACCCTTTACATTATTTATTATTTCGCATATAATTAATACAATAATATAAAGAAAGATGTTTTAAAAAACAGCGTGTATTTATGGATATTATAAACAAAGTGCTTTTTAAACTGCACTTAAAAAAAGCTCCGCCTAAAAACGGCGGATTTAATAAAGAACTGCCGCAGCCCGTTAAAGACGTCCTTTTAAAAGAAGGGCTTAATACAGACTCGGTTATTTTAAGCGTAAAAAGCGATATGAATAACGACGAGCTTTTTTCCGACTGCTATGTCTTTTTTGACGAAAAAGGGCTTTATTTTGCAGAGATGAGCGAAGAAGTGCTGCCCGAAAAAAAGAGCCGCAAAAAGCTCGCCTTTTCGCCGCGCCTTTTAAATCTTGTTTGCACGCCTATGGGCGATATTGACGAAATGCTTGTGGAAAGAAACCTTTCAACGGGCAGGCTCACCTATAAAAAAGACGGCGAATATTATTCCGTATGCTTTTTTTCATTGGGGCTTATTTCGCATTTTGAAGAGCTTTCAAAAGTATTCAACGCGTTTAAAAAGGGCGAAGATTACAAGACGCTTATAAGGAAGCCCGAAGGCGGCGTTTGCAAAAAATGCGGCGCACCCGTTCCGCCCGGCAAAAGCTATTGCCCCAAATGCGAAAAGCGCTCGGCAACGGTAAAAAGGCTTTTCACGTTTTTTGACGACGCAAAGGGCAAAATGATTTTTATAATCGCCGCAATTCTTGTAAAAACGGCGATGTCGCTTATTTTGCCGCAATTCAGCACCCAAAAGCTTTATGACGACATTTTAAACCCCGCAAGCCCCGAAAGCTATGACGTGCTTTTAAATTCGCTTATTTCGCTTGTGCTCACGGTGGTAGGCTTAAAGCTTATAAACAGCCTTTTTACGCTTATATACCAATATGTGCTGGCGGGCGTGTTGCCTAAGGTCATTTATTCTGTAAAGCTTAAAATCTTTACAGCAATGCAGCACCTTTCTTTGGGCTTTTACACTCAAAAGCAAACAGGCAGTCTTATGGAGCGCGTAACGCGCGATTCAAACAACATTTATTGGTTCTTTGTTGACGGCTTTCCTTATGTTATAACAAGCGGCGTAACCGTCGCGGGAATCCTTGTGATAATGTTTATGACGAGCGCAAAGCTCACGCTGATGCTTCTTGCGGCGTCGCTTATAATCGTTGTCGCCTACCCTCTTTTTGAAAGAATTTTCAGAAAGCTTCATCACGAGGTGTGGGTTCACAATGCGCGCCTTACTTCAAAGGTCAGCGACAGCATTAACGGCCACCGCATTATCAAGGCGTTTTCTAAGGAGGAGGACGAGCTTTCAGAGTTTGAAAAGCTCAGCACCGACCTTAAAACCGCCGAAATCAAGGTATCAAACACCGAATCCACCGTGTTCCCCCTGCTTTCGATAATCGTTTATTTTCTCGGTGCGCTTGTGCTCGGCTACGGCGGCGTGCTTGCGGTTAAATACAACGAACTCACTGTGGGCGAGCTTTTAAAATTCGTCGTTTATCTCGGTATGCTTCAAAGCCCCATAGAATTTCTTTCGTGGGTCACAAACTGGTGGGCGCGCTGTATAGATTCCGTAAGGCGCGTGTTTGAAATAACCGACTCAAAGCCCGACATCGAAGAGCGCGAAAACGCCGTTGACATCAAAGATTTAAACGGCGATATTGAAATTTCAAAGCTAATTTTCTCATATGAACCCGCGCGGCCTGTTATAAAAAATCTTTCTTTGAAGATAGACGCGGGCAAAATGCTCGGCATTGTCGGCAAAACCGGCGCGGGAAAAACAACAATTTCAAACCTGATAGCAAGACTTTATGACCCCGATGAAGGCTCTGTAAAAATAGACGGCGTTGACGTAAAAGATTTAAAATTCAGCGTGCTTCGCAAAAATATAGGCATAGTCTCGCAGGATATATTTCTTTTTATGGGCACAATCGCCGATAACATTCGCTATGCAAAGCCCGACGCCACCGACGACGAGGTAATAGCCGCGGCAAAGGCGGCTTCGGCTCACGGGTTTATCACGGCGCTCCCCGACGGCTATGAAACGCGCGTAGACTCTGGCGGTCAGGACCTTTCGGGCGGCGAACGCCAGCGAATTTCAATCGCCAGAACAATCATTCAAAACCCAAAAATTCTTATTCTTGACGAAGCGACAGCCGCCATGGACACAGAAACCGAAAGAAACATTCAAAACTCTCTTTCGGCGCTAAAATCGGGCAGAACGACAATTGCAATAG
>DJRI01000069.1:0-557 GCA_002440045.1 Ruminococcaceae bacterium UBA6364
AAACGCCGAAAAGCCTTGATACACAAGGGTTTTCGGCATTTCGGTCTTTATAATTCACGGCTTTATTTCAGCCGGCAAACTGCTTTTACAGTCGAATTTTTGCATATTTTGTCGTAATCTTCAGAAAAATTGTAACCGAAAACCTTTAAATCGGGAAAAAGTTCCCAAAGGGGCACAAGCACGAAATCGCGCTCCCGCAAAAACTTATGAGGCACGGTCAGCTCTTCACACGAAAGAGTCTCGCCCTCATAAACAAGAATATCAAGGTCTATTATTCGCGGTCCGTTTTTAAATTCGCGCACCCTGCCCAAAGCGCCCTCTATCCCAAGGCAAACGCCGAGAAGCGCGCGGGAAGAAAGCTCGGTTTCGACTTCTATAACGGCGTTATAGAAATTATCCTGTTCTAAGTAGCCCCACGGTTCTGTTTCGTAAACTGACGACGCTCTTGTAACGGTGAGCTTCGGAATTTTATTTAAAGCTGCAGCAGCGTCTTTTATATTCTGCATTTTGTCGCCGAGATTTGTTCCGACGCCGATTAAAGCTTTTTTCACGCGCTG
>DJRI01000069.1:588-11888 GCA_002440045.1 Ruminococcaceae bacterium UBA6364
ATCTTCCTCTCGTAATTTCAACTGCAACATAGTCAAAATCGGCTTTTATCGGTGCTTCGGGCTTTTTAACGCAAACCGTCACTTCCGAAAGCTCTTTGTACTCTTTTAAAACCGCGGCGGCAACGTGCTGAGCGGCAGTTTCTATTAAATCGTATTTATTTTCGCAAAATGCGGCGCGCGCCGTTTTTAAAATTTTGGCGTAGCTCACCGTATCGACAAGCTCGTCGCTTTGCCCCGCCTTTAAAAGCGGAACGTTTGCGGTTATATCTATAACAAAATTCTGACCGTCGCGCTTTTCCTCGGGATTTACGCCGTGATAGGCAAAAAGCTTTAACCCTTTTATTACGGTTTTATCCATTATAAACACTCCCCTGTTTTATTGAAGCCGCAAGTCTTACCGCCTCGGCGGTTTCTTTTACATCGTGCACCCTTAAAATGCCCGCGCCGAGAAAAGCCGCAATACTTCCTGCGGCAACGCTCCCCGCGACGCGTTCTTTGGGAACTTTTACGCCCGTTGTTTCGCCGATTACGCGCTTTCTGGAAACGCCGACAAGAAGCGGCGAATAATTTGAAAATGCACCCGTATTTTTTAACAGCTCAAGGTCGTCGGCACGGGTTTTGCCGAAACCTATGCCATAGTCATAGCAAAGGCATTCTTTTGGAATACCGAAAGAGAGCGCCTTGTTTTTCATTTCTTCAAAAAACGAAAGCACGCAGGCAACAACGCCGCCTGTGTAAACGGCAGTCTCCCCCGATGACATTCCGCCCGTGTGCATAAAAATCCAGCCTGCACCGTACTTCTTTATTGCCGCCGCCATTTCTTCGTCAAAGCGCCCGCTTTCGTCATTCACTATCGAAGCGCCGTTTTGCAAGGCGAAAACAGCCGCTTCTTTATTAAATGTATCGACAGAAACGGGAACGCCGAGCTTTGACGGGATAAGCGGAAACACTTTTTTTGGCCGTGAAAGCTCTTCGTTAAGCGGTACGGGCTCAGTTTTGGGTGCTGTAGAACAAGCGCCGATGTCAATTATATCGGCGCCGTCGTTTTGCATTTTAAGAGCGTTTTTTAAAGCATCTTCGGAACTAAAGCTGTCGCCGCCGTCGGAAAACGAGTCGGGCGTGACGTTTAAAATGCCCATAACAAGCGCTCTGTTTTTTTGAGAATCAAAGGTGAACATTATTTCCCTCCGAATATAAGGCTCATAGCTTCGGCGCGCGTTTTGGCATCGTTTCGGGCATACCCTCTTAAAGCGGAGGTTTTTGTAAGAGCGCCCGCCGCCCGTGCACCGCGCATAGTCATACAAAGATGCTCGGCTTCGACGACGACAACAACGCTTTTTGCCCCGAGCTCGTTATAAAGAAAATCGGCTATTTGCGCGGTAAGCCGCTCCTGAACCTGAGGGCGGCGCGCATATGTGTTGACTATTCTTGCAAGCTTTGAAAGCCCGATTATTCTGCCGTCGGATGGGATATAGGCAATGTGAGCCTTACCTATAAACGGCAGCAAGTGGTGCTCGCACATTGAGTAAAGCGGAATATCGCGCACAACGACCTGCTCGTCGTTGCCGCTTTCGTGAAATATTTTCAAATGGCCGCGCGGGTCCTCGGAAAGTCCCGAGAAAACCTCTTCGTACATTCTTGCAACCCTTGCGGGCGTTTCTTTAAGACCCTCGCGCTCGGGGTCTTCGCCGATTGCTTCAAGAATGTCTCTTACGGCGTTTTCTATTTTTTTACTGTCCAATTAAAACACCTCAATAATAAAGGCACACGGTAAAGGTTTTATCGTCGCTGCTGTAATAAACACTGCCGCCGTCCATACTTTCGGCAAGACCGAGCTCAGTATAAACGTCGAATATAACGCTCTTTTTGAACATTGCGTCAAGCGCCCATTCCATAGACTCGGCGCTGTCAAACTTCATTTCGGCAGAGGTATACCCGCGGTTTTTGGAGTTGTTGATAACACGCTGAAGCGCATCTTTAAGCTCGGCTTCATCGCCAGAAGTAAGAAGCGCGTTTTCATATGTAAAAAAGTTAAACTTTGTCGCATTGCAGAACGGCAGAGTTTGCTTTATATCCCTGTGATTTACAAGAATCTGAGCGGTTGTGTTGTTGAAATAGGTGTGACGAAGCACATTGGTGTCGGAGCTTGGGTCATCCCATGTGACGTCGGTAAAATATCCGTCGCCGCCTATTACGGCGTAGTTCCACATATGCCCGATATAGCCGCCCTTGCCGTCCTCGGCTTCGCCGGTTACAAGTCTGTTGTCAATGCCGACGGCGCTTAAAATATACTGAAAAGCGCGCGAATATCCCTCGCATGAGGCTTTGCCGCTGACAAGACAGCCGTAAATATCGTTGCCGTTTTGGGCGTTGAGCTGATAGGTGCAATGGTTAACTATGTAATCGTGAATATAAAGCTCACGCTCGTACTCGGAAGTATACTGCATGGCGTTTGTCGAAATAGCGGACGCAATTGCATTAACCTCGGAAAGCTTTGCAGAATACTCGTCGTATGTCATTGAATACTCGGGAACAAAATAGACCTTTTTGCCCTCTTCTTTAAGCGTACTTGTTAAGCCGAGGCAGAATAAATCGGGGTTATCGTATGAAAGCGCCTCAAACACCTTGCTGAAATCGCCGTCGCTTAGCACCGGAACCTCTATTTTTTCAGGCATTGAATACACCGACTGAAGTATCACCGCATACATAAGCTTTTCGTTATCGTTAAGCTCTTCGTAGCAATGGCGGTAATAGCCCGTCCCCTTGCCGCTTGTGGGTGCAGACGGCGTAAATGTTGACGGGAATTTGTTTTTCATAATGCTTACGGCAAAAAATCCGCCGAGAGTGAGGGCGAGCACAACTGCAACGCAAATTACTGAAATGATAATTTTTTTATTCTTCATCGGGAATCTCCTTAACTGATTTTGAAACGAAAGCTTTTACTGTGAGTTTTGACGACTGCGGAACAAGATATTCTATCGCGGGCTTTGCTTTTGTAAAGTCAACGATTGTTATATCCGTTTTGCAATAATTTATAAGCTCTTCAAAAAGGCTGTCTGCCGAGCGAAAATTTTCGGAATTAAAAAACGCCCTGAACGCCGCGGCGGTTATTTCGGCGCACCCCTCTTCGCCCTCTTCGCCTTTTTTCATATTGCAAAGATACATCATATATTTATATGTTTTTTCGGGAGTCAAAACGTTTTCGCCCTTTGAAAGCTCCAAAAACATATTGTCGGTATCGTAGCTTATATCTTCGCTTAAAGTAACGGTAATATCGCCGAGCGTTCTGAAAACCGCTTTGTAGTCGGACTCTGTAAGAAGCACATATCTTAAAATTTCTTCGCCGCTTATTTCTGAAAGCGCATTTTTAAAATATGTGCCGCCCAAAAGAGCCGCGTCCGAAAGCGTTTTTGCATTTTGCTCTTTTATTTCGGCATTCACGGGGACCGCGACGACTCTTACCGTTTTTTCTTTAAGGTCAACGCTTATAAGCTGAGAAAAAAGAAGCGTCTTTTTTTCGTCGTCGGTAACGCCCGCGCCGAAAATATATGTACCGGAAAGCTCTGCGCCCGTAGTAGGCTGTGTTTCAAGCACGGGTGCGGTGTTTTGCTCGCTTGTGCCGAAAATATTATTAAAATCATAGTTTAACGACCGCCAAAGCAAAAAAAGCGACGCGCTGCCCAAAACGATTGCAAAGCACAAAAACGCTATTACAAGCTTTGCTTTTTTGTGAGCGCCTTTGCCGTTTTTCTGCCCGAGGTCAAGACCGTAGTTTGACATTTTTTCTCCTCCGAGAACCGAGTATACATATATAGTATAATAAATATAAAGGCAAAATACAATATCAAAAAAGAAAAAATCCTTCTGCAACCTTTTGCAAAAGGATTTATATTTTATTTTGCCTTCGGCTTAACGAAAAGCGAGCACACAACGCCCGAAAGCCCCGCCGCCGTAATTCCCGCGGAAGCCGCCGAAAGCGACCCTGTTAAAATGCCGGTTATTCCGTTTCAGACAATCGCTTCTTTGGTGCCCTTTGCAAGCATTGCGCCAAAGCCCAAAAGCGGCACGGTTGCGCCCGCTCCGGCAAAATCCTCGACATATGAATAAACGCCGACGCCGCCCAAAATCACGCCAGCGACAACAAAGCCGACAAGGATTTTTCCCGGGGTGAGCTTTGTCAAATCCAAAAGCAACTGACCTATTACGCAAATAATACCGCCGACAACAAACGCCTTTAAGAAAATCATTATAATCACTCTCTTTATTTGTTTTGAAATACGATGATATTATTTGCACAAATACCCTAAAATATAAAAAACAGGTCTGTAAAAGTTTTTACAGACCCATAATAAATTTTGATTTATTATTGTTTGTTATTCGCTTACGGTTTCGGAAACGAAATCATCGTCAAGGCATGAGCAGGAAACATAGTTATCCTCGTCATAGCCCTGAGGAGCATTTTTTGCTTTGATTTTTTCGATTACAACATAAACTGCCGCCGCTGCCGCTGCGATTGCTGCAAGAACGCCTAAAAACTTAAAGAACTTTTTCATTTGGTTTGCCTCCCGAAATTTAAAATAATTATTGTTTATTGATTGCGCTAAAATTCGTGCCTGATTACCCGGGCACAATTATTACGTTCTAATTATACCATATGTTCTAAAAAAGTCAATTACTTTAAAAGCATTAAAAAGTGCATATGAAAATATTTCCGCTTTGATTAATTGCGCCGCCTGCGGCAATAATCAAATTAAAGCCCTCTTCTGATTTGTTTACATAAAAAGTGCGGTGCAAAGCCGCCTTTAAAAAGGAGAGAGCAATTTGCTTTATAACAAAGTTGAAATATGCGGAATTGACACTTCACAGCTTAAGCTTTTAAAGGAAAGCGAAAAAACCGAGCTTTTGAAAAAAGCAAAAGAGGGCGACAAAAAAGCGCGGGACGAGCTCATAAAAGGCAATTTGCGCCTTGTTCTGAGCGTAATTCAAAGATTTTCAAACAGGGGCGAAAATCTTGACGACCTTTTTCAGGTTGGGTGCATAGGGCTTATTAAAGCGATTGACAACTTCAACACGTCGCTTGACGTGAGGTTTTCGACATACGCCGTGCCGATGATTATAGGCGAAGTAAGGCGCTATTTAAGAGATAACAACCCAGTGAGGGTTTCGCGCTCAATGCGCGACACGGCATACCACGCCATGCAGATTAAAGAACGCCTTTCAAACGAAAAAGGCAAAGAGCCATCGGTTGAAGAAATTGCAAAGGAAATGGGCTTGCCGAAAGAGAATGTCGTTATTGCGCTTGAGTCGGTTGTTGACCCCGTGTCGTTTTATGAGCCGGTGTATTCAAGCGGCGGCGACACAATTTATCTTATGGACCAGTTAAGCTCCGACGAGGACGACGGCGACTGGGTTGACGAAATGATGCTTAAAGAAGCGCTGAAAAATCTGCCGGCACGCGAAAAAAAGATTCTTTCGATGAGGTATATGCGCGGAATGACCCAGACCGAAGTTGCGGAGGAAATAGGCATTTCACAGGCTCAGGTTTCACGGCTTGAAAAAAATGCGCTGAAATTTGTTAAGGGTGAATAAAACACCGGGAGCTTTGCGGCTCCCGGCTTTTTGTAATTTTGCAGCGTTTAACTACCGATTAATCAATTCAAGGCATTTTCAGGCATTTTTTGCGCTAAAGCACAATTCTATTTTGCTTTTTTCGGCGCGAACCGTTTTTTCAAAAGAACACCGAACAGCGCGCCCGCGCACAGAAGCGAAAAGCAATATATTCTTCCTTTGCGCTTTTTAAGGCGCAATCCCGAACGCCGGCTCGGAATCCTTATATAATATTTCGACCTTATTGTTGATTTATATTCCGAAAGCTTTTGTGCAGTTTCGGCATCATCAACATAGTAAACGGAAAAATAAGAAGTATTATATGTTTTATGGGCGGTTACAGTTACATAAACGGTATTGTCTTTCACATAAAGATATACGTCCCTGTACAGTTCTTTTGATTCGCCTACGCCTTTGCCGACAATGATGTAGTTCTTTTGGTTCAACGAAAACGGAGTACTGTATGATTTGAACCTCGAAAGCTTTGAAACCTTTACAGTCTTTAAAAAATCCGTCAAAGTCTTTTCTGTTTCGGGTGTAACATCGCCGTTTTCATCCATATACACCGTTTCAATACTTTCATTTTCGCCCTTCATTAAATCATATACCGTGCTTTCTTCGGGCATTGTTTTGTCATATGTAAGCTCCTTTAAAGTAAGTGCAGACAGAACAATTGCGTTTATCACAGCAATCAACAGCAAATCTAAAAGTATAATTTTAACAGTTGCTTTCAAATATAATTCCCCCGCTTATTCTTTTAAATTCCCTTAATTATATCAAGTTTTATTCTGCCGCGCTTTCGTCGGCAAGCATGCGTGTCATAAACTCCGTCAGTCCGCTTTTATCATTTATATCGGACATTTTAATAACCGATTTTCCCGCGCTTTCGGGCGAATAGTCAATTCTTACAAACCCGTTTTCGCTCACGCGGTGATAGCTCGAATATGTTCCGTCGCTGTTCTCGAAAAGAAGCGTGATAATACCGCGCGCGTTTACGCTGTCAAACGGCTCGCCTATTTTAATTGAGTCAATAACGTCCTGCCCGATTATTTCGGAGTAGAGCAACCCGCCCCGATATTCACAATTACTGTCAAACGCGATAACCCCGTAATAGGGCGTGCCCTTGCTGTTTGCAAACGCCGAAACAAAAACATATCCGTCGCCGTTAAAAAGCACCTTTATCTGTTTTTCGTTTTGCAGTAACGCGTGGTCATAAAGATATTCTTTAGCATTTCCGCTGAAATCCGAATCCGGTCTGAACATATTTAAAAGTTCTTTTTGCAAGGCTTCGGCATCACTGCTTTTTAAAAGGTTTTCAATATCGCTTTTGCGATAAAGCTGTTCTGCGCCATAGCAGCCCTCAAGCTCTTTTAAGCCTTGAAATTCACAGCGGGATGTTGAAAAAACCATACCGAGAAATGAAAAACCGCAGGACTTTACCTTGAATTTTTCAAAATCGCTTTCAGAAAGCCTTTCGGGATTTTTGATGAGTATTGTGAAATCCGTTGAAAACGAATGCGGATTATTTGTAAAAGCCAGCCGCAAAGCCTTCGGCAGACCGACAAGCTCTTTATTTTCGCGAATGCTGCTCGGCGTTAAATCGTCAATACTGCACCAAACGCCGTCGCAGGGCGCTTTAACCTTGTTATGCATTCTTAAAAACGGCAGCCGAGACTTTGTTTTTACATCATAGCGGCACGTCAGAATCAAATAATCCCCGCGGTTGTTTAAAAACTCCTCGGCTTCGGTTTTGCTCATACCGAAGCGATTTTCAAGTTCCTCGGCAGGAACCGAAAATATGTCGTCATTAAGCATTTCTTCGGCTTTGGTTTTTTCAACTCCGTCAACTAAAACAAGCCGTCTTAATTCGTCCTGATAGGAAAGCCCGTCGTCATTTGAAAATGCAGCGGTCTCTCTGAAGCTCAGATTATATATATCTGTTATTAAAAACTCGCTTTTCGCCATACGGCTTAAAGCCAAACTGCCGACAAGAAAAACGGATATAACCGCAACAATAATCACTGTAAGTATTTTGTATCTTTTTTTCATTATACGCACCCCTTAATTTTAACAAATGCCTTGCGCTTTGTAAAAAAACTCAACGGCGTTTTTTGCGCTTTTTATTCTTGTTCATATTCCGCATTTCTTCCTTTTTCTGCGCTTTGTCCTTTTTGCTGTTTTTTCGTTTTATCAGGGCAAACGGCACAAGAATTTCAGCCGCGATAAAAATAACGCACACAGACGTACTGTTTAAAAAACCGATTCGGTATGAAACCGCCCTTGAATAAAGCTCGTTATCTCCTTGAAGATTTTCTATTTCGGCAATTGCCGTCGGATTTTTTGCCTTGTAAGAAGCGTAGCCCCAATCGAACACCGAATCGCCTTCAACAATATCTTCACACAGATAATAATTTCCGAAAAGCTTGATTACCGAAGCACTGCGCGCCGCGCCCTCGGCATCGGCAATCCACTCGTTAAAACTCACATCGTAATATGTCTTTCCGTCAATTTCGTTAAGCCATACTTCTACAATTGAATTTTTCCTATTCTGAAAAAGCTTTACTATTGACGATTCAAACCTGTTAATGCGAGTGTATTCTGTTGCCGAAAGAATCTTTTCGGCCTCGTTTATTGGGGTGTAATTTTCTTCCTTCCCCCAATTTTCAAGAACATAACAATCGGTTTTTAAATTTGTGTTTGAATTAATGAGAACGCTTAAAAAATCGCCGCTTTCGCAGGCGGTTTCGCTTTGCTTTTCGTCTATAAAGATGTCGGCAAAAAGCACCGCAAAGTCAAAAACCGCAACAATGCAGATTATCACAGCAAGCAGTTTAACATTCTTCATAAATTTCCAACTCCCCTAAATGCATATTCCGCACACTTTTTAAAGTAAAAAGCGCGTTTTGCCCCCGCAGATTATAATTTTTCTGCATATTTATTATAACTGCAATTCGATTGATTGTCACCGATTTTTACCAAATCGTAACTTTTTTCGTCAGATTGAACAATGAATACGTTTGTAAGGCGTGCCGCGGCGTATGTAAATAACACGTTTTTTGTCGGATTGCACAAACCACAGATGTATATTAAGGCAGGAATAAGAGAGTCAAAATATGAAAAACCGGGCTTTCGGCACGCTGTGTGCCGCAGTCCGGTTTCAACATATTAAATACTAAACTTTTCGGTCGGTATTCGCTTAATAAAGCGCGACCTCCTGCATTTCAAGCTCGCCCCTTATTGAAGTGAACTTGATTTTAAGCTTTACAATGTCTGTGGGTGTGACTTTATGTATGCGCTTGTAGCCGACTATGCCGCCTTTGTCAAGCTTTTTCATTTTGCCGTCGCCCTTGTCGAGATAAAGCTCATATTCTTCGACATGCTGACCGTTTTTGATGTGCTCCATCATAAGCACGCGGTTGAACATATCTTTTTCGCTTAAAGTTATTGTAAGCTCGGGTTCTTTATCGTCGGGCGCGGGCTTCCACGTTTTGTTTTCGTCCGGGTCAAAAAGATTATTGACGTCGTATTCGGGCGAAAGCGTGCTTGAAGCCGTTATTGTGCCGATGCTTGAAACCTTATAAGCAAACATTCTTTTAAGGTCATAGCCGAACGCTTTTAAAATCTGCGTTTCCATTTCGGCAAACTTGCCGTTTTTCATAGGCGGCACGCCGAGCATCAACGCGCAGTTTGCGCCGACAGAAGCATAATAAAGCTTTTGAAGCTTATCTTTTGTTTTTGCGGTGTATTCGTCGTCTTTATGGTAATACCAGCGGTCGCGCATCGAAACCGAAACCTCGCACGGATACCAAATAAAATCGGTATCTTTTTTAATCGCTTTTCGCGAGCCTATGTCAAGCTCAAGCTTTTTGTCAAGCTTTTTAGCCTTTCGCGAGGTGTCGCCGCTGCGTTTAAACGCGCTTTCGATGCTGTAGCGCTCGGGAATAACGCTCCACTCGTTTTTTCTTATTACGCCCCACTCGTTGCCGTACCAGCGAACGTCGGGTCCGACAAGCGCGATTACGGCGCCGGGCTGATATTTGCGCACTGTGTCATAATAGCCGTGCCAATCGTACTCCTGAATATTGCCGTGTTTATCGGGCTCTGCCGCTCCGTCAAATCTTACATAAAAAATGTCGCCGTAGTTTGTAAGAAGCTCTTTTAAAAGCCCTTTAAAAAACTCGTTATACGCTTCGCCCGTGCCGTATGTTTTTTCATGGCGGTCAAGCGGAGAGATGGCAATGCCGAATTTAAGCCCCTGACGGCGGCACTCTTCGGAAAGCATTTTTACAATGTCGCGCTCGTAAGAGTCCCACTCGGAGGAATACTCAACCGTATAATCGGTAAGCTTTGAATACCAAAGGCAAAAGCCGTCGTGATGCTTAACGTTGAGCACCATTCCTTTAAAACCCGCGTCTTTAAAAAGCGTTACCCATTCTTCGGGGTCAAATTCAGACGGGTTAAAATTTTCGGCGCCTATTGTGCCGTCGGTCCACTCGCGGTTTACAACTGTGGGAAGTCCGAAATTTATAAATCCGTAAAACTCGGTCTTTTGCCACTCAAGCTGGCGGGGCGACGGTTTTACAAGAGCTGCTGCCTCATACGGTTTCATATTTTATCCTTTCAAAGCACATTAGTCGTTATTTGTTGCCACTATGTCAACGCCCGTGCCTAAAACATTTTCGATTACGACATCGCCGATTTTCACGGGAGCGTCAAGTGTGACCGAATTAATCTGCTCCATGCACTCAAACATTTTTTCTTTCGGTATGGGTTTTGCGGATTTTACGGGCACAACGGGGTGAACGCCGCCCTTAACCTTTACGGTTGAAGTAAGGCTTCTTACGGGGTGAGTCATTTCGCTTCTTGCATACGCGTCGCCGCGCTTGCAGGTGTTGCCCGTTACTGAAACAACCTCGCCGTTTTCCATTTCAACCTCTATAGAGCATCCGAGAGGGCACGAAACACAAACAAGACTTTTTTTCATGTCAAAGCCTCCTTATTCCTCGACAGCGATTGTGATTTCGCTGTCCTTATTCATATTTTTAAGCATATCAAGCGTGATTGTAACATTTTCCATTTCGCCGGGAGCCAATTTCGGCTTTTTCTTTGAAGAAAGCACGTTGCCGTCGCACGAAACAACGACCTTTGCACCCTTATAGACTTTGCCCACGCGGAAATAAAGCTTAACAGGCTCTTTTGACTCTATGTTGACGCGCTGAGGAACGATGTAACGAACGCCGTTTATGCCCTTTGTGGAAATAAACGTTCCGCCGTTTTTTTTGCCGAAGATGTAATCAGCCGCGCCTTTGCCGGCTATAGTGCTTTCTTCGGTAACATAGTCAACAAGGTCGTGAACCTGAAGCACGTTGCCGCAGGCGAAAATACCCTTGTGAAGCGTTTCGCGGTATTCGTCAACAACAGGGCCGTTTGTTACGCGGTCAAGCTCTATGCCGACGCCCTTTGAAAGCTCGTTTTCGGGAATAAGGCCGACTGAAAGAAGCAATGTGTCGCATTCGATGTACTGCTCCGTTCCCGGAATAGGCTGAAGCTTTTCGTCAACGTTTGCGATGGTTACGCCCTCAAGCCTGTCTTTGCCGTGGGTTTTGATAACCGTGCACGAAAGTCTTAACGGAATACCGAAATCGTCAAGGCACTGAACAATATTTCTCTGAAGTCCGCTTGAATAAGGCATA
>DJRI01000057.1:0-3957 GCA_002440045.1 Ruminococcaceae bacterium UBA6364
GTACGGCAGCTGGTGGGGCGACCTTTTCAGCGTAATCAATACAGAGTTTTTGGGCGGCAAGCCGCTCTCTCTTGTGATATGGCTCGACCCGTTAAACGAGCTTATGCGGGTTATGGTGTGGTGCTTCGGCTTCGGCCTTGTCCACTTGTTCACAGGCGTTGCCGTCAAGGGCTATTCGCTCTTAAAACAGGGCAAAAAGTTTGACGCATTTTGCGAGACTGTTCCGACCTACGTTTTGGTTCTCGGCGCGGCACCCGTGTTTTTAAGCCTGTTTATGATCGTTCCCGAAGAGCTTTCAAAGCTTTCGCCGTATGTTATTGCAGTCGGCGCGGTGCTTGTGGTACTTACCGCGGGGCGCGAAGCGAAGTCTATCGGCGGCAAGCTCGGAAAAGGCTTTTACGGTCTTTACAATATGCTTTCAGGCTACCTCGGCGACGTTCTTTCATATTCAAGGCTTCTTGCTTTGGGTCTTGCCACAGGCGTTATCGCGCAGGTTATGAATATGATTGGCACAATCCCAGAGAACAAAGTTTTAAAGCTTATAGTTTTTGTTATTGTGGCAATTTTCGGTCATATCGCAAACCTTGCCATTAATATAATCGGCGCTTATGTTCACACGACGCGTCTTCAGTATGTTGAGTTTTACTCAAAATTCTATGAGGGCGGCGGCACCGAGTTTAAGCCGCTTTCGCTCAAAACGCAGTATTATCGCTTAAAAGACGATATTGCGGCAAACAATCAGGTAACAACCGATTAAGTGAAAGTGCGAATTTCGGCGGTATATTTTCCGTCAAATTTGCTTCTCGATTAATCGGCAATAAATCAGGCTATATTTTGACATATGTCAAAGGAGGATATTTTTATGTTGGATTTTATCACTGAAAACGGCGGTGCCGTTCTTGTATGGCTTGCCGTGGCTCTTACCGTTCTTCTTCCCGGTCTCGGTTCTGCAAAGGGCGTCGGCATTGTCGGTCAGGCGGCTGCGGGCGTGCTCTCCGAGGACCCCACAAAATTCGGTAAGGTTCTTATCCTTGAAGTTCTTCCCGGCACACAGGGCCTTTACGGCTTCCTTACCGGTATTCTTATTATGAGCAGCTCGGGCCTTCTCGGCGGCGATACCTCGGGACTTACCGCGCACGTCGGCTTCCAGTTTTTAGCTGCCGCGCTTCCCATGGCAATCGTCGGTTATTTCTCGGCAATCGCTCAGGCAAAAACAGCAGCCGCAGGCGTTGCAATAGCCGCAAAACAGCCCGAAGAAAGCACAAAGGGCGTTATCCTTGCCGCAATGGTTGAAACTTACGCGGTTCTTGCTTTGCTTGTATCGCTTCTTGCAGTATTCAACATTCAGGTTGGCTGATAAGCATAAATTGATTGAAAGGTGGTTCTATGTCGGGTCTTGATAAAATAATCGCCGATATCGGCGAAAGCGCGCAGAACCAATATAACGATATAATTGCGGCTGCAAAAAAAGAAGCAGACGCGCTTCTTGAAAGCGAAAAAACTGCCGCAGACAGCGACGCCGAAAGCTATGTAAACCGCGCTAAAGAGCGTATTAAAACAGCTGAAAACGCCGAAGAAGCTTCAAACGAAATGCTTTTAAGACAAGGCATTTTAAAAGCAAAGCTTTCAATTATCGACGAAACAAGAGAAGAGGCTGTCAACGAAATACTTGCGCTTGACGAAAAAGAGTATTTCGCCGCTTTGAAAAAGGTTATTTTAGGCAATTACCTTAAAGATTCTTCGGGGCTTTTGCGCCTGAACGAAGCCGACAGAAAAAGGCTTCCCGCTGATTTTTTGAGCACTCTTAATAAAGAGCTTTCAAACGGCGCGTCACTTAAACTTGACGAAAAAACGGCGAATATCCGCGGCGGATGCATACTCGTTTACGGCGATATTGAAGAAAATTGCTCTTTTGACGCAATTGCCGCTTCTTTAAAGGACGCGCTTCGCGATGAAACATACAAAATTCTGTTTTCTTAAGAGGTGTTTTTATGAATGAGCTTAATTACACCTATGCCGTGGCAAGAATACGCTGTAACGAATCAAAGCTTTTGTCGCATGAAAAAATAGAGCAGCTTATATGCGCTTCGGATTTTTTTGAAGCATATAAAAGGCTCGGCGATATAGGCTACGAAACGCACGGCGGCGCGCCCGTTTCCGATGTGCTCGCTGTTGAGCGCAAAAAGGCGTGGCAGCTTCTTTGCGAAATTGCACCGGATAAAAAAGAGCTTGAGTTTTTAACCGTGCGAAATTCGTTTATGAATCTTAAAGCGGCGCTTAAATCCGTGGTTTCAGGGAAGTCTGCGGGCGGGTTTTTTGTCGAGCCTGCGAATGTAGCCGACGATGTTATAAAAGAAGCCGTTACTTCAAAGAATTTTTCGTCGCTTCCCGAATATATGGCGGACACCGCGTCTTACTGCTATGACATTTTAACCTCAAAAGACGACGGTCAGCTTTCGGATTCCGTTATCGACAAAAAGTCGCTCGAAACATATCTGGAATTTGCAAAACGCTCTAAAAACCCCGTTTTAAAGGATATTGCCGAATTTACGGTTGCGTGTGCAGATATAAAGATAGCTTACAGAAGCGCTTTAACTAAAAAAGACATAGCCTTTTTAGACGCTTCGTTGGCGGAATGTGCGGCTATTGACCTTCCCGCATTGAAAATAGCGGCGGCTTCGGGTGTTGACTCGGTTATTGACGCTCTTTCGCATACCGAGTATTCCGAAGCGGCGGAGCTTTTAAAAACCTCGCCGACAGCGTTTGAAAAATGGTGCGACGATACGGTTATTTCAAAAATTATTCCCGCAAAATACAATGCGTTCGGAATTTTGCCGCTTATAGGTTTTTATCTCGCAAAAGAAAACGAGGTTAAAACCGTGCGCATTATTATGGCGGCTAAAGAAAGCGGGCTTCCCGAGTCCGCAATAAGAGAAAGGGTGAGAAAGCTCTATGTATAAAATTGCCGCAATCGGCGACAGAAACAGCGTTTACGGCTTTGCTTCATTGGGGCTTTCGGTCTTTTTCGTAACAGAACCGCACGAAGCAAAGGTCACTGTCAAAAAGCTCGTTGACGACGGATATGCGGTAATTTATATTACCGAAGAGTTGCTTTCAAAAATCCCCGAAGAGCTTGAAAAATATAAAGATTCACCGATACCCGCCATCATTCCCGTGCCGGGGGTCAGCGGCAACACAGGCATCGGTGCGGCAAACGTCAGCCGCTTTGTTGAACAGGCGGTAGGCTCTGATATTCTTTCATAAGAAAGGAATGATAAAAATTGAGTGGTACTATTCTTAAAGTTTCGGGACCGCTTGTTATTGCCGAGGGCATGCGCGACGCCAATATGTTTGACGTTGTAAGAGTAAGCGAAAAGCGCCTTATCGGCGAAATTATAGAAATGCACGGCGACAAAGCGTCGGTGCAGGTATACGAAGAAACGGCAGGGCTCGGAACGGGCGAACCCGTTGAGTCCACAGGCGCTCCCTTGAGCGTTGAATTGGGGCCGGGTCTTATCGGCTCAATTTTCGACGGTATACAAAGACCCCTTGAAAAAATCAAGGAGCTTATCGGCAACAACCTTACAAGAGGTATTGAAGTGCCCTCGCTCGACCGCGAAAAAAAGTGGCACTTTGTTCCTGCGCTTAAAGCAGGCGACAGGGTAGTCGGCGGCGATGTTTTGGGAACGGTTCAGGAAACTGAAACCGTCTTACACAAAATTCTTGTCCCCCCGACTGAAAGCGGAGTTATAAAATCAATTTCAGAGGGCGATTTCACTGTTGAAGAAACTGTTGCGGTGCTTTCTTCCGACAAGGGCGACACAAACGTTTCGCTTATGCAAAAGTGGCCCGTAAGGCGCGGCAGACCGTATAAACAAAAGCTCTCGCCCGACTTGCCGCTTGTGACGGGTCAGCGCGTAATAGACGCACTTTTCCCGATTGCAAAGGGCGGCGTTG
>DJRI01000057.1:4081-4202 GCA_002440045.1 Ruminococcaceae bacterium UBA6364
GCGAGCGCGGCAACGAAATGACAGACGTTCTTAACGAGTTCCCCGAGCTTATAGACCCGAATACAGGGCGTTCTCTTATGGAAAGAACGGTTCTTATAGCAAACACTTCGGATATGCCCGT
>DJRI01000129.1 GCA_002440045.1 Ruminococcaceae bacterium UBA6364
CGGGCTCATAACCCGGAGGTCATGTGGTTCAAATCCCATCCCCGCAACCATTAACAACAGTCGGCTTTGTCGGCTGTTGTTTTTTTGTAAAGCGCATTTTGCCACTCATAAATAACGGAGGGTTGCTTTCTTTAAACTCTCTTTTAAAAAGATAATCAAATTTTCATTTTGACAAATAAAGCGGCGCCCGTACTCTGTTTTCGGGCGTCTTTCTTTTTTGTTAAAATTTAATTAAATACGCCTGTTTTTCTTGCATTTTGCGCCTGCGTATGTTATCATATTATCCGAATATGGGGAATTATGTATATTCGCATTTTGTGCATAATTCCGACTCGTACGGAGGCGTTAAAATGTCCTTAGTAAAAAAAGAAGCGTATTATAATTCTTCGACCGGCGTTAATAAAATCCGCGCACTTATCTGGTATGATGACGAAATAGACCATGTTGCCGTTTTTCAAATAGCGCACGGCGTGGGCGAACACATAGGCAGATATGACGATTTTGCAAAATTCCTTGCTTCAAAGGGTTTTGTTGTTTGCGGAAACGACCATATCGGTCACGGCAAGTCCGTCAATTCGGAAGATGAACTCGGCTTCACGGCAGAGGAGGAGGGCTACAGAAGATTTGTTGACGATATGCATATTTTACACAATATTATGCATAAGCGTTACCCCGAGCTTCCCTATTTCCTTTTCGGCCACAGCATGGGCTCGTTCTGCGCAAGGCTTTATGCGGGCGCGTTCGGAAGTGAGCTTTCGGGTCTTATCATCTGCGGTACGGGTCAGGTTCCGTCGGGCTTTGACTTCCTTGTCAATTCGCTTTCGGCTCTTGCAAGAAAAATGGGCCCGAGAACCGTAAATCATGCGCTCGCTTCATCTCTTAACAAGTTTTCGTGCTTCGGCATAAGGGATAAAACCTCTGACCTTGATTGGCTCAGCTTTGACAAGCAAAATGTTGAAAACTACAAAAACGACCCGCTTTGCGGTCACGAGCTTTCCATGGCGGGCATACGCGACCTTTGCTCGGTCGGCATCTTAGCTTCGGACAAGCTTTGGCCCGCAACCGTCCCGACAGACCTTCCCATTCTTATAATTTCGGGTGCAAAAGACCCCATCGGTTTCAACGGAAAAGGTCCCGTTGCCGTTGCCGACGCGCTCAAGGTTACGGGTCATGAGCCCGAGATAATCGTTTATCCGCATTGCAGACACGAAATTCTCAATGAAGAAGAATATAAAGAAAAGGTATATCTTGATATTCTCGGCTGGCTTAACTCGGTTTTATTCTGATTCTTAAGGATTGATATTTTTTGCAAAAGAACACCGTATTTGTAAGCGACGCCGAAATGGCGAAGCAAAACGAATATAAAGAAAAGGTGCACACCGTCCTTTGCGCGCGTTTCGGCGACAAAACGCCTAAGGCGTTTGTGCACACATACGGCTGTCAGGGCAACGTTGCCGACAGCGAGCATATTAAGGGTATGCTTGTTGAAATGGGCTATGAGCTTTGCAACGCGCCCGAAGAAGCCGACATAATTATTTATAATACCTGCGCCATTCGCGAGCACGCCGAAGACCGCGTTTTCGGCAACGTCGGCGCACTGAAAAGGCTTAAATCCGAAAACCCGAACCTTATAATCGCGCTTTGCGGCTGTATGGTTCAACAGCCCCATATAACAGAAAAGCTTAAAGAAAGCTATCCCTTTGTCAGCCTTATTTTCGGCACGCACGTTTTGCACAGACTGCCTGAGCTTTTAAGCAAGGTTCTTTGTTCGGGAAAACGCGTTTTTTGCATTGACGGTTCCGACGGCGTTATTGCCGAGGGTATGCCCAATTCGCGCGACAGCGGCGAAAATGCATGGCTTCCGATAATGTACGGCTGCAATAACTTCTGCACCTACTGCATTGTGCCGTATGTGCGCGGAAGAGAACGCAGCCGCGACCCTGAAACAGTTCTTTTTGAAGCAAAACAGCTTATAAATCAGGGCTACAAAAAGCTTACGCTTCTCGGGCAAAATGTCAATTCCTACGGCAAGGATTCAGAAAACGGCGTTGATTTTTCGGAGCTTTTAAAGCGAATTGACGCTATCGAGGGCGATTTCACATTCGATTTTATGACTTCGCACCCGCGCGACTGCTCTGAAAGGCTTATTGATACGCTTGCTTCTTCAAAGCATTTTTGCGGTCATCTTCACTTGCCGGTTCAGTCCGGAAACAACCGCATTTTAAAAGAGATGAACAGGCACTATACAAGAGAACGCTATCTTGAGCTTGTTCATTACGCAAAAGAAAAAATGCCCGATATTGACCTCACCACAGACATAATAGTCGGCTTCCCCGGGGAAACTTATGAGGAATTTCTCGACACTGTCTCGCTTGTTAAAGAGGTTGAATACGGCTCGATGTTCACGTTCATTTTCTCACCCAGAAACGGAACGCGGGCGGCTTCAATGCCCGACCCCGTGCCGAAGGCTGAAAAATCGCGCTGGTTTTCCGAGCTTTTAAAAGTTCAGGAGGAAATAGCGGCGAAACATAAAGCCGAAGAAAACGTTAAATAACAATTTCAATTGTTTTTTATAATCAAATTTAAAGGAGTAATCCCAATGACAGTTATTGAACTTACAAGACAGCTCGGCGCAGCCATTCAGGCTGACGACCGTTACAAAGCGTTTGACGCCGCAAAAAAGGCTAACGACGCCGACAAAGAGCTTAACGAGCTTATCGGTCAGATAAACCTTGTTCAGCTTTCTTATCAGAACGAAGCCGCAAAAGGCGAAAGCGCAGATTCCAAAAAGCTTGAAAGCTTCGGCGCTGATTTTGAAAAGCTTTACAGAGAAGTAATGCTCAACCCCAATATGGCGGCTTTTGAGCAGGCAAAGAACGCAATCGACGAAATGATGAACGAGATTATGGGCATTCTTGCACTTTGCATCGACGGTCAGGACCCCGCAACATGCGAGCCTGAACACGAGCACAACTGCGGCGGTGAGTGCTCCGCTTGCGGCGGCTGCCACTGATTAATTTTTACACTTAATTTTCAGCACTGAGGGAAAAAAGATGGCAAAGCTTTCTCCGATGATGGAGCAATATTTTCAAATTAAAAAAGATTATCCCGACACCATTTTGTTTTTCAGGCTCGGCGATTTTTACGAAATGTT
>DJRI01000103.1:0-5053 GCA_002440045.1 Ruminococcaceae bacterium UBA6364
TTATTCACTGCCCCATCGGCAAAGCTTCTTTCGGCGGTGAAAAGCTCACCGAGAACGCTATGACGCTTCTTGATGCCGTTATCAAAGCAAAGCCCGCCGCAACAAAGGGTACTTACATTCGTTCCTGCGTTGTTGCAACAACAATGGGCCCCGGCATCCGCGTTAACGCAGCAAAGCTTACGGGCGCTCCCGCAGCTGAATAAAAAATACTTGACACGCCCTAAAAAGTGTGTTACTATATCTTAGCTGTTCTAAAGACAGCAGGTACATTTAATTGTCTAACGGTCAAAACCGCCTGCCGAGGAATGCATTTTTCACGATATATGTGTAATTATGCCTTTCCCGGTTCAGGTGAAAGGCATTTTTTGTTAGATTGGTAAAGATTTGACGGAGGTGAATTTATTTGCCAAGCGTAAAAGTTTTAGAAGCTAAAAAAGCAGAGGTAGCGGCAATTGCCGACAGACTCGCAAATTCCTGTGCCGGCGTTATCGTTGACTACAAGGGAACAAACGTTGCAGACGACACGGCTCTTCGTGCCGAGCTTCGTAAAGAGGGTGTTGAATACACCGTTTCCAAGAACACAATGATTGAGCTTGCAGTTAAGGATACCGAGCTTCAGGGTCTCTCAAGCTGCCTTGAGGGCACAACCGCTCTTGCTACCTGCAAGGAGGATTATGTTGCAGCTGCAAGAATTCTTTGCAAATTTGCTACTACTCACCCGAACTTCAAGGTTAAATCCGGTTTCATCGACAACGAGGTTATCAGCGTTGAAAAAATCGAAAGCCTTGCAAAGCTTCCCTCAAGAGAAATACTTCTCGCAACTGTTTGCAACGTGTTCAATGCACCCATCGCGGCTTTCGCCCGTGCGGTTCAGGCTATTGCAGACAAAAACGGCGAGGCAGCAGCCGAATAATTGCTGTTATCATTAACTTATTAAATTTAAACATCTGCCCAACGGGCGATTGACAGGAGGAAATTTAAAATGGCATCTGAAAAAATCACTGCTATTGTTGAAGAATTAAAAACCCTCACAGTTCTTGAGCTTTCTGAGCTTGTAAAGGCTGTTGAAGACGAGTTCGGCGTATCCGCAGCTGCTGCTGTTGCTGTTGCTGCTCCCACAGACGGCGCTGCTGCCGCAGTTGAAGAGAAGACAGAGTTTGACGTTGTTCTTCAGGAAATCGGCGCTAACAAAATTGCTGTTATCAAGGCAGTTCGTGAGCTTACGGGTCTTGGCCTTGCAGAAGCAAAGGCTAAGGTTGACAGCGCTCCCGCAACCCTTAAAGAGGCTGTTTCTAAGGACGACGCTGAGGCTGCTAAAGCAAAGCTTGAAGAAGCCGGCGCAAAGGTTGAGCTTAAGTAATTTAATCTCGGACTTAAAATTAAGGGCTGTCGCAAAAGCGGCGGCCCTTTTGTGCATAATATTAACAGTCAAAAAATATCAGGCACAGCGAGTGTTTAAAGCTATGCCTGATATTTTTAAGTCGGTTTAATTAAATAACATTTTTGTAAATCTGCCGTCGGCTATTTCGAGCATAAGCTCGGCAAAAAGGCTGTTTGCCCACGCAAACCACGGTCTTGTAAAATCGCTCGGGTCGTTTTTGTCAAAGGATTCGTGCATAAAATACGTTCCCGCGTGGGTCGAGGTAATCATTGAAACGCAGTCGCGGATTTCTTTCGGGTCGGTGCTTGTGAGCGCCTGCATAATAAGCGAAATGTGCCAGATTTTGCCCGAGCCTGTGTGCGGACTGCCTATTCCCTTAGCGGCGGCGCCGTCAAAATACCACGGGTTGCTGTTTGAAAGAATAAATTTGCGCGTGTTTTTATAAATTTCGTTTTCGGGCTTTATATATCCGAGATACGGCGCAGAAAGAAGGCTTGGCGAGTTTGCGTCGTCCATAAGAAGATATTTGCCCTTGCCGTCTGTCTCATATGCAAAAATTTTGCCGTTGCTTTCGGTCTCTATCACGGCGTAATCGTTTATGCCGTCCTCAATATCAAATGCAAGCGAGCGGCATTCGCTTTCAAGTTTGTTGTCGTTAAAGCCCACGCTTGCAAGCTCTGCGGCTTTTTTCAGCGCGCAGACAGCCATCATATTTGACGGAACAAGATAGCCGTAAAGGCAGCGGTCGTCAGACGGTCTGAAGCCCGACCACGTCATACCCGTATAAGAAACCTCGTTTCCGAGACCGTCATTCGGCAGTGTGTCGGTTGCGGGGCAGTTTTCACGCTTGAAAAAGTAGGGGGAGGAGGCGTGGTTTTGCTCACGCTCAAAAACCTCGACGATTTTTTCGAGCATACCCTTGAAGCTTTCGGTGAAGATAGAATTGTCAAGCGTTGCGTGGTAATATTCGTGGGCGAGAAAAACGGGCGCGCAAAGCGAGTCGGTTTCGTATTTTCTTTCCCAGATAAGGTCGTTATAGAAATCGGTTTTATCGTCGGCGGCGTTGTTCGTTTTGCTTGCACACCATGCGTTTGAATACGGGTCAATGTTGACATAATAGCTTTGGCGCGCAATAACGCCCCTGAAAATCTCTTTAAGGCTGTCGTCATATGGCGCGAAACGAATGTAGGGCTTTAGCTGTGCGGAGCTGTCGCGAAGCCACATTGCCGGAATATCGCCTGTTATTACAAAATAACTGCCGTCGTCAAGCGGCGTTACGGTTGTTTCTATCGTATTAAGAAAGCACTTTTTAAAAAACGGCGCAAGCTCCGGATAAATTTCTTTAAGCTTAGCTTCGGTTTCGTCGGCTTTCTCGGTCAATATTTTAGGTATATTCATAAAAGTTCTCCGTAAAAATTGCATTGAAAATAAGAGAAAGGTACGGCTGCGGAAAAATTGCTCCGTACCCAACTTATGACTATGGTATATTTTACCATAAAACGCCCTGAAATACAATGCTTATTTGTAAACTTTTTCAACTCGCAAAAAATATCGCAAAAAGAAAGCAAATGTTTACAAATGCGCGCTTTCGTGATAAAATAAAGCATATCGCAAATTTTGGAGTGAAGACTTTTGGTAGGACTGAAAATCGGCCTTGATATAGGCACGGGCTTTGTTACCGCCGCGCTCGAAAACAGGGGCGTTGTGCTTAAAGAGCCTGCCGTTTTGGCGCTGGAGCGCGAAAGCGGTAAGCCGCTTTGCGCGGGCAAAAAGGCTTACGATATGACAGGCCGCTGCCCCGATGCAATAAAGCTTGTAAGGCCGCTTCTTTCGGGCGGCATTTCGGAGCTTAAAAGTTCAGAGCAGCTTTTGAAGATTTTTATTGACGAAATCTGCAAAAACAAAATATTCAAGCCTACCGTTGCCGCAAGTATGCCGGCAGGTCTTACAAACCTTGAAAAACGGAATATTCTTTCGTGCATTCTCGGCGCTGGCGCGGGGCGCGCCGTGCTTATTGAAGAGCCGCTTGCCTCGGCTCTCGGCGCGGGCGTTGATATTACAAAACCGTTCGGCACGATGATTGTAAACATCGGTGCGGGCACAACAAGCGTTGCCGTTGTTACAATGGGCAGCACCGCCGTTGCAAAAAGCGTAAAAGTCGGCGGCGAGACTATGGATAAAGCCATAAAAAAATATTTAAAAGAAAATCGCGGAATTGCCGTTGGAAAGCTCACCTCGGGCGAGCTTAAAGAAATTCTCGGCGGGGCGGTTTTAAGAAGCGAAACGGTTGCCGCCGTCAGCAAAGGCAAGGATATGTCCGACGGTATGCCGCTGTTTTTTGAAGTTACCGCGACCGAAATCAACTTTGCCGTGCGCGAAACGGTTTCGGAAATTTGCGGCGCTATAAAAAATGTTCTCGAAATTACGCCGCCCGAGCTTGTGCGCGATATAACCGATAACGGCATTTTCCTTTGCGGCGGCGTTTCAAATATGTTCGGTATGGATGAAATTATTTCGCAGGAAACGGGCATAAAAGTCAAAATCCCCGGTGAACCCGAAGACGTTACCGCGTTGGGGCTTTTAAGGGCGCTCACTTCTGAGGATTATCTTGAAAAAAACGGCTATAATTTTGTTACACTCGAAACTCTTTTTTAAGGAGAAAGAATAATGAAGCTTCTTGTTGTTGACGGAAACTCAATTTTAAACCGCGCCTTTTACGGAATAAGGCTGCTTTCGACAAAAGACGGGCGCTATACAAACGGCATTTACGGTTTTATGAATATTTTTCTTTCGCTTCTTGAAAGAACGGGCGCCGACTGTGCGGCTGTTGCGTTTGACCTTAAAGCGCCGACTTTTAGGCACAAAATGTACGACGGATATAAAGCAGGCAGAAAGCCCGCCCCGAAAGAGCTTATTGAGCAGTTTGAGCCGCTTAAAGAAATTCTTTCGTCGCTCGGCTATAC
Source organism: Ruminococcaceae bacterium UBA6364 (assembly GCA_002440045.1). Lineage (GTDB taxonomy): Bacteria > Bacillota > Clostridia > Oscillospirales > Acutalibacteraceae > DTU089. The sequence goes on from DJRI01000103.1 coordinate 4,345, forward strand.
CGTTGTTGAAAAAGAGGGCTATGAAGCGGACGATATTCTCGGCACGCTTTCAAGACAGGTGAAGACGGGTGACTTTTGCTATATCGCAACGGGCGACCGCGACAGCTTGCAGCTTGTAAAAGATAACGTTCACGTTCTTCTTACATCAACAAAAATGGGGCAGCCCGTAACGGTTGAATATGATACCGAAAAAATACTTGAAGAATACAAGGTCAAAGACCCGTTACAGCTTATTGATATAAAGGCTATTCAGGGCGATACCTCGGACAATATCCCCGGCGTTGCGGGCATTGGTCAAAAGGGCGCGTCGGAGCTTATAAGTAAATTCGGCTCGGTCGAATATATTTATGACAATATTTCAGAGCTTGATATAAAGCCCGCAATGAAAATTAAGCTTGAAGCGGACAGGGATAACGCATTTTTGAGCAAAAAGCTCGGCAGAATATGCCTTGACGCACCGATTGATACCGACATTTCTTCTTATTCCATAAAAGCGCCCGATGAAAAAACGGCGATTTCGCTTTTGTCGTCGCTTGAAATGTTCAAAATAATAAAGCGGCTCAATTTCCGTTCCGGCAATGCAGGCGCTGCCCAAAACAGCGAGCCGCAGGAAACAATAAAGCTTTACGAAGCTAATCCCGACGAGCTTCTTTCGGAATTAAGGCAGGACGGACGCGCGTATTTCACGGCAAAAACCGCCGACAGCGGC
>DJRI01000103.1:5061-5593 GCA_002440045.1 Ruminococcaceae bacterium UBA6364
GGAATAATATATACGCTGTTTAAAACAAACGGCGGCGTTGCGCTTTTAAGAAACGGCGATTTTTCGTTTTTCTCGTTTGTTTCGGAATTTTTTGCAGATGAAAAAATTGAAAAATATACAAGCAATTTAAAGGAGCTTTATGCATTTTGCGACACAAACGGAACAGAGCTTAACGGCGTAAAGCTCGACACGGAGCTTGCGGGCTACATTTTAAATCCCAATTCGTCCGATTATTCCGTCAGTGCGCTTTGCGGCGTGTTTTCTTTGAATATTGCGGATATTGACGCTGCGGGTCTTGAAGATTTTTATGAAGAAAACAGGACGGAAGTGACAAACGCCGCTTCAATAGCTTCGCTTTCAAACAAGCTCATTTCGGAGATAAAAGAAAATTCACAGGAAAAGCTGCTTTACGAAATAGAAATACCGCTTGCAAGGGTGCTTTCATCAATGGAGCGCGAGGGCTTTTCCGTTGATAAAGAGGGCATTTCGGCTTACGGCGAAACGCTTTCAGAAGAGCTTTCAAAAAAGCTTT
>DJRI01000103.1:5688-6196 GCA_002440045.1 Ruminococcaceae bacterium UBA6364
TGCCGCACGGCAAAAAGACGAAAAGCGGCTATTCCACAAACGCAGAGGTGCTTGAATCGCTTAAAGAAAAGCACCCGATAATTAACGAAATTCTTGAATACCGCACTCTTTCAAAGCTTAAATCGACTTATTGCGACGGGCTTTTAAAGGTTGTCGATAACGACGGCAGAATACACTCTACATTAAATCAAACCGAAACAAGAACAGGGCGTATTTCTTCTGCCGAACCCAATCTTCAGAACATTCCCGTAAGAACGGAATTGGGCAGAGAGCTCAGAAGATTTTTTAACGCTAAAGACGGCTTTGTGCTTGTTGACGCGGACTATTCGCAGATTGAACTTCGCGTTCTTGCCGCCATGGCTCATGACGAAACCATGATAAAAGCCTTTAATAGCGGCGACGATATTCACGCAATAACCGCTTCGCAGGTGTTCTCGGTGCCGATAGAAGAAGTAACCCCCGCAGACCGCAGACGTGCAAAAGCGGTTAATTTCGGAATAGTTTACGG
>DJRI01000116.1 GCA_002440045.1 Ruminococcaceae bacterium UBA6364
GTAGTTTAAAAGCCACGCGCCGTAATAAACGGATATTTCGGGATTGTAAAGCGCGTCGGTTTCATAGCTTTCGCCGGTTTTTGTAAGAAGCCACGAAAAGGTTTCGGGCATTATCCGGGTAAGCCCAATAGCTCCAACGGGCGACAACGCGTCAGGGTCAAAGTCGCTTTCGGTTTTTATGAGCGCATATAAAAGCGACGGTTCTATTGAAAAGCGCTTTGCATTTTGCTCTATTAAATCGGAATACCTTTTCGGATATGTGATTTTATAAAAGCTTATTGCGGCGTTATATGTTATCACGCCGGCAAGAAGAAGCGAAAAGAGCGTAACAAAAGCCTTTTTAAGCGCTTTCTTTTTTCTTTTTCTCTTCAATCAAANNAATCACCTTTTTCACGTTTTCAAGCTGTGAAGAGAGGTCGTGCGGCGGGAAGTTATTTATTACTATATCTGACTTTGAAAAATAAAATTCATCATCTTTTTGCGCGTTTATGCGCCGCATAGCTTCTTCTTTTGTAAGAGAGTCGCGCCGCATTATTCTTTCAAGGCGAATGCTTTCGGGCGCAAAGACGGTGATTAAACAGTCACAGCTTTTATAAAAGCCCGATTCTATTATAGCCGCCGCGTCAACCACCGCAACGCTGTGGGTTTTAAACGCTTCGTTTGAAAGTTCAAACAGTCTTTTATTTATTACGGGGTGAAAAATCGAATTTAAAAGCTCCGTATTTTCATGCGAAGAAAACGCCCTTTTTGCAAGCTCTTTTCTTAAAAGCACGCCGTTTTCGTATATATCGCTTCCGAAAGCGGCTTTAAGCTTTAATTCTAAATCGGGCGAAAGGTTCAGCACCTCTCTTGCAACCTTGTCGCCGTCGATTATAAACGCGCCGAAGCCTTCAAGCATTTTTGAGACGGTCGACTTGCCCGCACCCGTTTTACCCGTTAAGCCTATCAGCTTTTTCATTTTACACCTCAACGACCTTAAAGGCGGCGGCTCTTAAAAGCCTGTTCATAACGGCAAGGTCGTCGTCGGTTTCATCGGGACAGCGCACAAAGCATTTTTTAAATCCTCTGTCGTCAAGCTCGCGAAGAACGTCGAAAAGTCTGTTGCTCAAAGAGCGGTAGTTCTGCCTTTCGCCGTATTCTATAAAATCGCACTTCAAGCCGTCGCCCTCGCCGTTAAAGACCATGGCGCACACCTTTTCGCCGGCATTCTCATTTACAAAATTTAAAAACGCCGAATAACTGCCCTTTATCAAAGTAACCTCGGCGTCGGGCGAATAGTGTTTATACTTCATTCCCGGGGAAGATACCTTTTCGCCGCTTTTTAAAGGATTTAAAACCGCGTCGTCAACAAGCACCTCGCCGAGCACGCTTTTAAGCTCGCCCAAAGTGACGTTGCCGGGTCTTAAAAGGCGCGGCGTTTTTGAAGCGAGAAGCAAAACCGTTGATTCAACGCCCTCGCGCGACTCGCCGCCGTCAATAATAAGCGGAATGCGCCCGTTCAAATCGGCAAAAACATGAGCCGCCGTTGTCGGGCTGGGCTTTCCCGAAAGATTTGCCGACGGCGCCGCTATCGGCACGCCGCACGCTTTTATGAAGTTTCTTGCGACGGGGTGCTCGGGGCATCTGACGGCAACGGTTTCAAGCCCTGCGGTGACGGTATATGGCACTTTTTCGGACTTTTCAAGTATTATTGTGAGCGGACCGGGCCAAAAACGCTCTGCAAGCCTTTTTGCGCTTTCGGGGACTTCCTTTACAAGGTCGTATATCTCGTGAAACTGCGAAATATGGACTATCAGGGGGATATCCTGCGGTCTGCCCTTGGCTTCAAATATTTTTTTGACAGCCGCCTCGTCATAGGCGTTGCCCGCAAGCCCATAGACGGTTTCTGTGGGCATACCGACAACCTCGCCTTTTAAAATGAGCCTTGCGGCGCTCTCATACGAAGAAAGCGGCGACTTCTCTGTTAATTTTATAATTTCGGTTTTCAATTTATTACGTCCTTAATCTTCGGGTTCTGTTGAATTGAGTTTGTTTGCAGTGTCGGCGGTGATAAGCGCGTCGATTATTTCGTCAAGGTCGCCGTTCATAATCGCGTCTATCTTATAAAGCGTAAGCCCTATTCTGTGGTCTGAAACGCGCCCTTGCGGAAAATTGTATGTTCTTATTCGTTCGCTTCGGTCGCCCGTGCCGACCTGGGAGCGGCGTTCGTCGGCAATTTCGGCAGACTGCTTTTCGCGCTCCGCTTCAAGAAGCCGTGAGCGCAATATTTTCATGGCGCGGTCTTTGTTTTTATACTGACTGCGCTCATCCTGACACTCTACCACGGTGCCTGTGGGGATATGCGTTATTCTTATTGCGGACTCCGTTTTGTTGACGTGCTGACCGCCCGCTCCGCTTGAACGGAAGGTGTCTATCTGAAGCTCCGTCGGGTCGATTGCTATATCGACTTCTTCTGCCTCGGGCAAAACGGCGACCGTTACGGTTGACGTGTGAATGCGCCCGCCGCTTTCGGTTTCGGGAACGCGCTGAACGCGGTGAACGCCGCTTTCAAATTTAAAGCGCGAATAAGCACCCTCGCCCGAAACACTGAAGCTTATTTCTTTTATTCCGCCCAAGCCCGTTTCGTTAAGAGAAAGCACCTCGGACTTAAAGCCGCGGCTTTCTGCATACATAGTGTACATTCTGTAAAGAGAGCCTGCAAAAAGCGCCGCTTCTTCGCCGCCCGCGCCCGCGCGGATTTCGACAATAACGTTTTTATCGTCGTTCGGGTCTTTCGGAAGAAGCAGTATTTTAAGCTCCTTTGAAAGTGCCTCGGCCTTTTCTTTGCAATCCTCTATTTCGTCAAGAAGAAGCGCTTTCATTTCGCCGTCGCTTTCGCTTTCAAGAAGCTTTTGCGCCGAAAGCTCGTCCGCCTTTGCTTTTTTATAGCTGCGAAACGTTTCGACAACGGGCGTCAGCTCTTTTAACTCGCGCATAAGCTTTTTATAGCCTTCGCGGTCGTTTAAAGTCTCGGGCAAATATAAAAGCCTGTTGATTTTGTCGTATTTTTCTTCAACCTGCAAAAGCTTTTCAAACATCGGCGTTCTCCTTAATAATATTTTTAATATTCTTTTCGGCTTTTGTGCGCGGAATCATAAATTCGCGCCCGCACTTTAAGCAGCGCAGCCGAAAGTCCATTCCGGAGCGCAAAACAAGAAAGCGTTTTTCGCCGCACGGATGCTGTTTTTTCATTTCGAGCACGTCGCCCACGGATATTTGCATTTAACTCCCCCGAAAAATAATTATTAACTGAAATATTGTAGCACACTTCAACATAAAATTAAAGAGCAGATATTAAAAAATAAATGAAAATGGGTGATTGACAAATGCTATCTTACCTCCCCGAAGGATTTTTAATGAAAACACAGGAAAATATTGCCGCCCTAAAAAGCTTTGAGCAGTTCAAGGAGGCTTACATAAAAGGCAAACAGCTTGAAGCACGCGCCGCGCTGTGCGACAAAGACCACAATCTGCATATCGACTTAGGCTTTATTGAGGGTATTATTCCTCGGAGCGAATGCGCCGTAGGAATTGACGACGGCACGACAAAGGATATTGCGATTATAGCAAGGGTAAACAAACCCGTGCGCTTTATTGTGACCGACCTTTTCAGCGCGGGCGGAAAGCAATATGCATATTTAAGCCGAAAAGCCGTTCAGGAGGAATTTTATAAAAACCGACTCCCCTTTTTAAAGCGCGGCGACGTAATAGACGCCACCGTTACTCATCTTGAAAGCTTTGGGGCATTTTGCGATATAGGCTGCGGAATAAACGCTCTTCTGCCGATTGACAACATCTCGGTTTCGCGCATACCGCACCCTGCGGTGCGCTTCGGCGTGGGCGACGAAATTAAAGCCGTTGTAAAAGACTTTGACGCATTCGGCAGGGTTACACTTTCGCACAAAGAGCTTCTCGGGACGTGGGAAGAAAACGCAGAGCTTTTCTCGGTCGGCGAAACAGTAAGCGGCATTGTAAGAAGCGTTGAAAGCTACGGCGTTTTTATTGAGCTTACGCCTAACCTTGCGGGGCTTGCGGAATACTCTTCGGACGTGTTTGTGGGGCAATACACGGGCGTATATATTAAAAGCATTATTAAAGAAAAGATGAAATTCAAGCTTATAATAGTTGACGCTTTTGATGCGGATTACCCCAGAAAAAAGCCCGTTTATTTCACGCAAAGCGACCATATAGACTATTTCAGATATTCCCCCGAAAACGCCGAGAAGCTTATAGAAACACGGTTTGAAGATTAATTATTTTTAATATTATTATAACGGATTTTTCTTGTAATCGGCAATGCCGTATTGTATAATGAAATTGGTCGGAACCGCCGCTTTAAGGCACTTTTGTTTCGGCTTTTGCAATACGGCATTTTCTGCCGAAAAACAGGAGAAAAAATATGTCAATAATCTATAGCAAAGAACACGGTATGTTCAAGCTTGACACACCGTCGTCAACCTACATTTTCGGCGTGTTTGCCGGCAATTATCTCGTTCACTACTATTACGGCGCAAAAATCCCCGACACCGCCGTCGAAAGCCTTCGTTACCGCGCGTCGTTCGCGTCGTTTTGCCCCGAAAGCCCCACGGCTAAGGTCGATAATTTTTCACCCGACGTTACTCCGCTTGAATACTCGACTAACGGTACGGGCGATTTCAGAATTTCGGCTCTTACAATAAAAAGCCCCGCGGGCGACACATCAACTGACGTGCGCTATGTAAGCCACAAAATATATGAAGGTAAGCCTGCTCTTTCAGGACTTCCGTCGCTTTATTTAAACCGTGAAGACGAAGCGGACACGCTCGAAGTTCTTACAAAAGACAGCGTTACGGGAGCTGAAGTTACGCTTTATTACACAGTATTCAGAGAAAGACCCGTAATAACAAGAAGCGTTCGCGTTAAAAATGCCTCGGACAAGGCGTTTGACATTGAAGCCGTTCATTCCTTCTGCCTTGATTTGCCCTCGTCCGATTACGATATGCTCGGGCTTTACGGCAGATGGGGCAAAGAGCGCACACTTGCAAGATACCCGCTTCACCACGGCATACAGTCAATAAAAAGCAAGCGCGGCTCGTCAAGCCACAACCACAACCCCTTTACGGCTCTTGTTGCCAAAAACGCCGATGAAAACCAAGGCGAATGCTATGGCTTTAACCTTGTTTACAGCAGCAACTTTTCAATAGACGCCGAGGTTGACGCGATAGACT
>DJRI01000017.1:0-3052 GCA_002440045.1 Ruminococcaceae bacterium UBA6364
ATTGAGATTACAAGCGCGCACGGGCACGAAATAACAAGGAATGTGCAGGCACGTTTAATCCACTCTGCAAAATTTCCGACGAAAATAGGGGGAACAACCGCAAGAATTAAAGCGGCGATAACGACCGTGGGGGTATAGTATTTTGCAAACTTTGTAATAAAGTTTTCGGTGGGGGCTTTCTTTTCACTTGCATTTTCGACAAGCTCAAGTATTTTTGTTACGGCGCTGTCCTCAAACTCTTTAAGAACCTCGGCATATAAAACGCCGTCGCCGTTTATCGAGCCGCTTAAAAGCTCACTGCCTTCGCTCACAAATACCGGCGCCGATTCGCCCGTAAGCGCCGCCGTGTTGATGTTTGAAGAGCCTTTAATTACCTTGCAGTCAAGCGGAACTTTTTCGCCGGCTTTTATAACGATTGTGTCGCCCCCGCTTACATCATCGGGGTCAACAGCGGTAATTTCGCCGTCTTTTTCAATGTTGGCGTATTCGGGGCAAATATCCATAAGGTCCGAAATTGAACTGCGCGAGCGCTCAACCGCAACGCTCTGGAACAATTCGCCGACCTGATAAAACAAAATAACCGCAACCGCCTCGGCGCACTCCTGCGTTGCAAAAGCGCCGACAGAGGCTATTAACATAAGCTGGTTTTCATCGAAAAGCTCTTTTGATTTTATTGACTTGAATGACTTTATAACGATGTCGTAGCCTGCAATTGCATACGGCACAAGGAAAAGAACGAGTTCAAGCCAAATATTGATTTCAAATTTTTTGCTTATAACGTAAAGAGGAATATAAATTATCAGCGCCGCAATAATGCGGGCAAGCATTGTTTTTTGCTTTTTGTTCATAATCGGTTACCTCGTTTTCGGGCTTTTAAAATTTTTGTCAGTCAAGCACCGTGCAGTCGGGCTCAACAGCCTTTATAACGCTTTTAGCTTCGTTTACAACTCTGTCCATAACGCTTTCGTCGGCTTCTATAACAAGCTTTTGCATCATAAAGCTTACGGACGCATTGTCAACACCGTCGATGTGTTTAACTTTTTCTTCGATTTTTGCGGCGCAGTTGGCGCAGTCAAGGTTTTCGAGTTTGAATTTCTTTTTCATAATAATACCTCTTTCAAAAATTTATTCTGTGATGTGGTCCATACCCTGTTTAAGAATCGCTTCAACGTGCGAGTCAGCAAGGGAATAATAGGTGTTTTTGCCGACTTTTCTGAACTGAACAAGCTTGCTGTTGCGAAGAAGCCTTAAATGGTTTGAAACAGCCGACTGATTAATGTCCATAAGCTTTGTTATGTCGCAAACGCAAAGCTCGCGGTCAAGCAGAAGATATAAAAGCTTTACTCTTGAAAAATCCGAAAAAAGCTTATAAAGCTCTGCCAAATCAAGAAGCAGCTGGTCCTCGGGAAGCTCTTTTTCAACTTCTTTAATCGCGTCCTCGTGAAGCTCTTCTTTTTCACAGCAATAGATGTTTTTGCCTTCCATATCATAACCTCCGTTCAGGTAATCGCCGAATGATTTTAGTACAACGTCTTTAAATGTTTCCGCTTTTAATTAATCGCGTTTACTCAATAATCAACATATCATCACTTGATGATATGTTGATTATAGCCTCGCGTTTCCTGTTTGTCAATAGGTTTTTTGAAAAAATACAGAAATTTTTAAAAATTTCGGGCGAAAAAAAGAGAGCGCCGCGCTCTGCGGTGCTCTCGGTACAATTATGTATATTACATTATATATTAAGCTTACATAATATTTTCGGTCAGGACAATCCGTCCGTCGTCTGTGAAGGCCGCAATAATGCCGTTTCTGTTCACGCACGAATATATCGGCGTTTTGGCGACAACGGTAAGATTCCATTTTACATTCGGATATATTTTTCCGAGATAATTTGTCACTATTGCAATTTTCGGCTTGAGCTTTTTTAAAAAGCTTTGCGACGAAGAACCGAAATACCCGTGATGCCCGATTTTTAAAAGGTCAACTTCGCCTATTTCGTCGCCGTAAACCTGTTCGAGCCCCGAATCACTTGTAAAGTCGGCGGCAAGAAAAGCCGTTTTTCCGTCTTTTTCAAGTCTTACGCCCACGCTTGAAGCGTTTTCGCCGTTGCCTTTAAGCTCTTCGGGCGTTTTCGAGTTGATAAACAGTATTTTAAAATCGCCGAAAAGAAATTCCCAATCTGGCAGATTTTTAATTACGGTAACGTCTCTGTCTTTGAGCGCCGCCATAATTTTTCTATATGTTTCGGCGTTGCCCCAATCCTCGCTTTCAAGGTTTGTGCCGACCGTTGCGTCAAATTCCTTGAAATAAGCCCTGCCTATTGTAATATCTTCATCCTTTATTATATCTTCAAAGTTTCCGATATGGTCATAGTGGCAGTGGGTGCCCAAAATAAAGTCGAGATAGACCTTGCCGTTTTCGTCGCCCGCAACTTTTTTTAGATAGTTTATCACATCGTCGCGAAAACCGTGGTATTCCGTCTTTTTTCGCGGATTTGCGTTGCCCTCGCCCGAATCTATAAGCGCGAAATGACCGCTGCTTTCAAGCAAAATGCAGTCAGAGTTTGCGGTATTGAGAAAGTGTATTCTGTCGTCGCCGAAGCGATAGTCAAACGTCTCTTCAGTAATGTCAAAGTTTTTTTCGTATTTGTTGCAAAGGGCGTATGTGAAAATATCAAGAACAAAAACCGAGGTCATAATGAACGTTATTACCCACGTTGCGATTTTCCGCACAAGTCTCGGATTTTTAACACGGGCTTTTTTTGAAGCTTGCGATTTTTTGCTCATTTTCTCACCGCCTTGACAATAACCGTAAAAACAATGCATATTAAAAGCGCCCAAAATGAATTAAAAAACAGGAATGACGCAAAAATCCCGATAACGGCGGCAATTTCGAGAATGCCTTTTTCTTTAAAAGAAGCCGCAACCGCCGAAAACGGAACATTTTGCCAAGCCGAAACTATAAGCACGACCGCGAGCGAATGAACGGGAACCCTTGAAAGAAGCGACGGAAACAAAAGCACAACAGCCGTCAAAGCAATAACGGCGGTTCC
>DJRI01000017.1:3060-7581 GCA_002440045.1 Ruminococcaceae bacterium UBA6364
AGTGTAGCGCCTTACGCTGTACCCGCGAGAGGGCAGTGCTCCGACGGCGCCCGAAAGCGCATTGCACGAAGTGAAAACAGCCGTATCTTTTAATCCCGAGCATTTGTAGGCAAGAAGAATAAGCGCAACAGAAAACGCGCTTTGCAAAGAGGGGATAAGCCCTTTCGCACTTTCGATACCTAAAAACGGCAAAAAGCCTTTTACGCCCGAAAGCGAAAATACGTCTGAAAGTGCGCCGACCTCAAGTATCGGCGTGGTTTCTTTGTCGGGGTTAAGAAAAAGGTTAAGAACAAAAGGTATTGCAACCGAAAAAACTTCGGCAGGCAGATATTTTGAAAGCTTTTTGAACTTGAAAGGGTATGTAATCATGGCAAAAAGCGTTATTGTGCCGTAAAAAACACCGCGCCAATTCGGGTGAAAGCCCAAATATCTGTAATTCTTTAAAATTTCAAAGGTATAAGAGCCGCTCGCTCCTATGCCGAAATAATATGTTGTAAAAAGCGCCGTGGCTGAAAACGCAAGCCCGAGCGCCGCGCCCGCTATAATGCAGTCGGGGATTTTGATTTTTTTGAGTAAAGGCTTTAATAAAACAAAAAGCAAAGCGCCGCCGAAAACCGAAACGGGCAGATAACAAAGACCTGCGGCAGTCACCGTGAAAACAACGGGCACAAGAAGAAACGAATCCGGGGCGAGAACCTCGTCTTTTAAGGCGGCTGAAAGAATAAGGCAAATTACTGCGCCCGAAAGAGCATAATATATGTTAAGCCCAAGGCACGAAAACGCCGCAAAAGTATATGAAAAGACAATACCCGCCGCAGTAAGCCCGCCTACAGCCGGGGAAAGCGCGTTTAAAAAGCCTTTTTTCACAGATTTCACCCCTTTTTTCAATACAGATTATAATACTATACTTGCAAGAATTTAACAAGCCTTTTTTTGCAATTATTGCTTTGCGGTTTCTGAGATTGCTTCTGAATGATTTGAGCTGTTTATATTGCGATATTCTTTCGGCGTTTGCCCGGTTTCGTTTTTAAAAGCGCGGTTAAAATTCCGTATGGTAGAGAACCCGCATTTCATTGCAATTTGTGTTACACTGTCACCTGTGTTTTCCAATAGCTCACAAGCGAACTGAACGCGGTATTTGTTGACAAACGAGGCGAAGTCCATATCAAAACTTTTGTTGAAGAAAGAAGAAAGATAGCTGTAGTCGTAGCCAAAATCCCTTGCTATATCCTGAAGCCTAAGCTTTTTGGTAAAATTATTTTGAATATACATTGAAAGAGAGTTGGTGAGTGCGAAATATGACTCATCGATTTTTTCAGTTTTGCTTTGCTCAAACACCGCAGCGCAAAGTCTGTAAAGGACAGCCTGCTTTGCAAAAATACTTCTGTTTTCGTCCGTAAGAATATCGATGTCATTTCTGTTGTCAAACGAGAACCTTGTGTCGGAAAGTGACTTCATTTTTGTTTTCTCGTAGAACAAAGAAACAAGGTCGGTCGAAAAAACGCAAAGATAATCTTCGCTTTCTTCGGGCGTGCGGTAAGAGTGAATATATCCGGGAAGAATAAGCATTCCGTCGCCTTTGTGCAGCTCGTATTTTGTGTTGCCAACCTCGCACACTAAACATCCGCTCAGGCAGAAAACAATTTCATAGTTGAAATGCGTATGCTTTTGAAAGTTCAGGTTCTTGTCCGTTTGATTATAAAGATATTCACCTTTTACACTCCTGTGTCCTTCATGAATAACCATAAGCCAGTCACCGTACAAATATATTTCCATTATTGTAAAACATAATTCTTTTTTTTGCAAGTTTTATTTTATATAATGTAAATGATAATACGCAAAAATATGTCTGAAAAGGAGCGCGATTATGGACTATAATGAAGCTGTAAGGGTATATCAAAAATCCCCGACAATCGAAACGCTGAGAGCGGTTTGCAAACAACTTTGCAGCGAAATGACTTTAAAAGAAAAGCTGAAAATGCTTTCCGGCAGGCAATTTGCTCTGCGAAATTGTTATGATTTGATGACCAAGGGCAGAAAATATAATTACCGGCCGTGTATTGCCGGCGGAATTAAGCGTCTGGGGATTCCGGCTGTCGCTTTTTCGGACGGTCCCCGCGGAGTTGTTATGGGTAAAAGCACCTGTTTCCCCGTTTCAATGGCAAGAGGTGCTTCGTTTAATGATGAACTTGAATATGAGGTCGGCACAGCCATTGCAAAAGAAGCAATAGCGGGCGGTGCCAACTATTTTGCGGGTATATGCATTAACCTCTTGCGCAATCCCCGCTGGGGCAGAGCGCAGGAAACATACGGCGAGGATACGTTTTTACTCGGAAAAATGGGTGCCGCGCTGACAAAGGCTGTGCAGGATAACGGTGTTATTGCTTGCCCGAAGCACTTTGCGTGCAACAGCATTGAAAATATCAGATTTTCGGTGGATGTTCACGCGGACGAGAAAACCCTGCAGGAGGTTTATTTTCCTCATTTCAAGAAGTGCATTGATGCCGGCGCGATGTCGATTATGGGTGCCTATAATCTTTTAAGAGGCGAGCATTGCTGTGAAAGCAAGTATCTGTTTACGGAAGTTTTACGCAATCAATGGCATTTTGAAGGCTTTGCAATTACCGACTTTTTGTTTGCTCTGAGAAACGGAGAAAGAGCTGTCAAGGCGGGTATGGATGTCGAGATGCCGATGAAGATTTTGTATACAATGCTGCCGATATATTTGAGAAACGGTAGAATATCGCAAAAAGATATCGACACGGCAGTTCAAAATGTTTTGGCAGGCTTAATTAAGATAACTCCCAAAATTAAGCATCAGACCAAAGATGTTATTGCCTGCAAGTCACATGTCTTGCTTGCAAAAAAAGTAGCGTGCGAGGGCACGGTTTTGCTTAAAAACGACGGTGTGCTTCCGCTTGACAATATCAAAAAAATCGCCGTTGTCGGACGTTATGCCAATAAAACAAATGTCGGCGACCACGGGTCGAGCAGTGTTGCAAGTCCTTATACGATAACGCCGTATAAAGGCCTTTGCAACACATTCGGAAAAGAAAACGTCGTGCTTTGCGAGAGCCTTGATATATCGTCAAAACTTGATGAAATCAAAGCCTGCTCCTGTGTTTTGGTTTGTGTTGGCAGCGACTATAAGCAGGAGGGCGAAAACCTTGCAAACTTTTCAAGCAAGGACAACACGGCAGAAAAAGCACACGGCGGCGACCGATATTCACTGCGTATTCCGTCAAATGAGGTGGAACTTATCCACTGCATCTGCGCCAATTGCAAAAACACAATTGTCGATATTGTCGGCGGGAGCGCATATGTTATTGAAGAATGGAAAAATGAACCGTCAGCTATTCTTCATTCATTTTACAGCGGAATGGAGGGTGGGAACGCTCTTGCGGATATATTGACGGGCAAGGCGGTTCCGAGCGGACATTTGCCGTTTACAATCGCAAAAGACGAAAACGATTATCCGAAATTTCTGTTTCCGGGAGATAAAAACAGGGTTATCGAATACGGGTACTATCACGGTTATACATTGCTTGACAAAGAAGGCAAAGAACCTGCTTTTCCGTTCGGCTTCGGTCTTTCATATACAGAATTTGAATATTCGGATATATATGCCGAAAATAAGAACGGCAGCATAGAGGTTTCGCTGAAAATCAAAAATATCGGAAGCTTCGACGGGAAAACGGTTGTCCAGGTTTATGCGGGAGCAAACGGAGACCATCCGATAAAGCAGCTCAAAGGCTTTAAAAAAATCAATGTTCCGGCAGGAGAGACAATTGAAGCCACCGTAACTGTCTGCAAGGACGACCTTAAATTCTATGATGAAAAGACCGGAGAATGGTATTTGGAAAACGAATATACATTCTATATAGGCAGGGACAGTGCGGACGCAATGAACAATAAACTTGTTGTCACTATTTGATTTAATATATTTGGTATATAAGAAAGGCAAATTGATATTATGAAATATTTTGATTTTGTAAAGAGCGTAAACTATGAAGGCGAGCAAAGCACCAATCCCCTTGCTTTCAAATTCTATAATCCCGACAGAGTAATCCTCGGCAAAAAAATGAGCGAGCACCTGCCTTTTGCTATGGCGTGGTGGCACAATTTGGGCGCGACAGGTACGGATATGTTTGGCATCGGTACCGCTGATAAGTCTTTCGGAGCAACACCGGGTACAATGGAGCACGCAAAGGCAAAGGTTGACGCGGGTTTTGAATTCATGCGGAAGCTCGGGATTAAATACTTTTGCTTTCACGATGTCGATTTAGTTCCCGAGGATAAAGATATTAATGTTACCAATGCTCGTCTTGATGAGATTTCAGACTATATTCTTGAAAAGATGGGCGGAACCGATATAAAGTGCCTTTGGGGTACTGCGAATATGTTCGGAAATCCGAGATTTATGAACGGTGCAGGCAGCACAAACGATGTCGATGTTTATTGCTTTGCCGCGGCGCAAATAAAAAAAGCTCTTGATATTACCGTGAAACTCGGAGGCAGAGG
>DJRI01000017.1:7680-8011 GCA_002440045.1 Ruminococcaceae bacterium UBA6364
ATGGCTGTTGATTACGGCAGAAGCATCGGCTTTAAAGGGGATTTTTACATTGAACCGAAGCCGAAGGAGCCAATGACTCATCAGTATGATTTCGATGCCGCAACAGCAATAGGGTTTTTAAGACAGTATGGACTTGACAAGGATTTCAAGCTGAATATCGAAGCAAATCACGCAACGCTTGCCGGGCACACGTTTCAGCATGAGTTGAGAATTTCCGCAATCAACGGAATGCTTGGTTCTATTGATGCAAATCAAGGCGATATGCTTTTGGGGTGGGACACCGATGAGTTTCCGTTTGACGCATACAGTGCAACAATGTGTATGTATGAAG
>DJRI01000017.1:8023-8409 GCA_002440045.1 Ruminococcaceae bacterium UBA6364
GTGCTCAAAAACGGCGGACTTACCGGCGGATTCAATTTTGATGCCAAAAACCGCAGAGCGAGCAACACTGCAGAGGATATGTTCTATGGTTATATTCTCGGTATGGACACGTTCGCGCTCGGTCTTATCAAGGCAGCCGAAATTATAGAAAACGGTACAATCGATGAGTTTATTGAGAAAAAATATTCTTCGTTCAGCTCCGAATTGGGTCGGAAAATCAGAAACGGAGATGCAACTCTTTTGCAGCTGTCCGAGATAGCCTGCGAAAAAAAGATATGCAAAATCCCCGACTCCGGCAGACAGGAAAAGATTCAAAGCGAGATAAATCGGATTCTGTTCAAATGAGGTGAGGCAAGTGAATTTTTTCATAGGGCTTGATATAGGAA